>JANXUO010000010.1 GCA_025356245.1 Hymenobacter sp. | reverse complement strand
ATATATTGGTAGTAACGGCATGAAGGTCAGTCCCAAACCGCGAAGCGGTGACACCTCCCGCCCTTGACAGGTGCCACCGCTTCGCGGTTTGGGATTTCTACAAACCACTTGACTACCAACATGACACCGCTTCGCGGTTGGCAGGTTTCACCGAGTGCGTAAGTCCTAAACTCATAACTCATAACTCATAATCTACTCGAAAACGCCGTTTTCAGCCGCACCAGCAAATCCTGGGCAAAGGGCATGACGTAGGCCACCAGTTGAAGAGCGGCGGGCGTGGCCTGCTGCACCACGGGCAGCACCAACGACCCCGCCGCCAGGCCCGGCGAAAGCAAATGCACGCCTGCCAGCCCTGTGCCGTGCAAAAAAAGACCGAGGCCCAACAGCCATTTCAGCGCCCCGGCGGCACCGCCCAGCAAATTGTCGAGCATACCCAGCGGCGTAAGGTGAACGGCGCTTTTGATGAGGCCGCCCACCAGGTGTACGCCCCACATGATGGCCACAAATACCAGCGCGAACGACACCAACGGCAGCATACCAAAGGCTTCGCCCACGTAGTGCCGCACCAGTGGCACGGCCGTGCTTAGCAGCGCCAGCCCGCCCACTGCGGCCAGCCCGAAAGCCAGCAGCGAAACGACTTCCAGCACCAAGCCGCGCCGGTAGCCCTTCACGGCCCCCACGCCGAGCGGCAGCAGCAAAAGGATGTCGAGGGCCGTCATCTTATCAATGAGTGAGTGGATGAGTGGATGAGTGGATGAGTGAATGGCGAGTTGGCAATGCGTCGGCTTGCGTCACCAAACCATTAACTCACTCATTCGCTCATTCACTCATCCACTCACTGGCAACTACCGGTTCGTGTTGTTGAGCAGCAGGCTCACCGCGTCGGAAATGCGCTTGCCGTCGGCCTGGCCGGAAAGCTCGCGGGCGGCGGCGCCCATTACTTTGCCCAGGTCGGAAGGGCCGGTGGCGCCGGTGCGCTGGATGATGTGGACGAGTTTTTCGACCAAATCGGCCTCCGAGAGTTGGGCGGGCAGAAACTCTTCGATGATGGCCAGTTCGGCCAGCTCGGTTTCTTCGAGGTCGGAACGGAACTGCTCTTTGTAGATGGTGGCGGCGTCGCGGCGCTGCTTGGCGGCTTTGTTGAGCAATTTCAACTCCGCGTCGGGGGTGAGGCCGTCGGCGCTGGCTCCGTCGGCGGTTTCGGCCAGCATGATTTGCGATTTAAGGCTGCGCAGGGCCGTGAGGCGCACTTTATCTTTGGCCAGCATGGCTTGTTTGATGGCAGCGTCGAGGGTGGTTTTGAGGGACATGGAAAAGGCAGATTAAAAAGTAGGCAGCAATGGGCTACACCGGGCAACCGCGCCCTAACCCAACGCAAATGTACCTTCGTAAACGAGCCGCGCCGCCATTGCGCCGGCCCGGCAAGCCACGTCCAAAACCTACTGCCCAAGCCAGGCAGGCCGCGACGCCATCCGTTACATCCCAAAAAATCCGTCCAAATCCGTGATTAAGCTAAGCGTCAACATCAACAAAATTGCTACCCTGCGCAACGCCCGCGGCCATGCACGCCCCGAAGTGCTGCAGGCGGCCCGCGATATTGAGCGTTTTGGGGCCGACGGCATTACCGTACACCCCCGGCCCGACGAGCGCCACATTCGCTACCAGGACGTGCGCGATTTGGCGGGCATCGTCGGCACCGAATTTAACGTGGAGGGCAACCCGACGCCCGAATTTCTGGCCTTGGTGCGCGAAACCCGCCCTACGCAGGTAACGCTGGTGCCCGATGCCCACGACGCCATCACCTCGAATGCGGGCTGGGACACGCGCCGGCACCAAGCCTACCTGACCGACGTAGTGGCCGAGCTGCACAGCTATGGCTGCCGCGTCAGCCTCTTTCTCGACCCTGACCCTGAGTTAATTGCTACGGCCCGTGCCACCGGCACCGACCGCATCGAGCTGTACACCGAAGCCTACGCCCAAGCGTATTTGCACAACCCGACCGCTGCCTTGGCCCCCTACCGCGCCACTGCCCTGGCCGCCGCCGAGGCGGGCCTGGGCCTGAACGCCGGCCACGACCTGGACCTGGAAAACCTGCATTATTTCGCTCAAAATATTCCTGGCCTCCTAGAAGTCAGCATTGGTCATGCTTTGGTTTGCGATGCCTTGTACTTGGGGCTGGAAAATACTGTTCAGCTTTACAAGCGGGCGTTGAAGTTTTAATTGCTGTTATGCAGAGGCTGCCGAAATCGGGATTTTTGTTTTTGGTTTCCGGTTTTGGGGTATGTTCCGCAGTGGGCGCAGTGTTCAAAAAATCACCATTCAACTCTCAACATTCATAAATCAGAATAATGCCGCGCATACCCCTGACCGATTTTGCGGCCCTGCCCTACCCAATACTCGACGTGCGGGCACCGGGTGAGTTTGCCCAGGGGCACCAGCCGGGGGCCATTAGCCTGCCGTTGTTTTCGGACGAGGAGCGGGCCTACATCGGCACGGCTTACAAGCGGGTGAGCCAAGAGCAGGCCGTGCATTTGGGGTTGAAATACTTTGGGCCGAAGATGGCCAACATGGCCAAACAGGCCAAGAAGATAGCCCCCGGCCGCGAAGTACGCCTGCACTGCTGGCGCGGCGGAATGCGCAGCCAAGCCGTGCAATGGCTGCTGGAGCTGTCGGGCTTTACGGTGCATTTGCTCGACGGTGGCTACAAAGCTTACCGGCAGGCGGTGCTGGCCACGCTGGCCCAGCCGCGCCAGTGGTGGGTGCTGGGCGGCCCCACCGGCAGCGGTAAAACCGAAGTGCTACACAAACTGGCCGCCGCCGGGCAACCGGTGCTGGATTTAGAAGGATTGGCCTGCCACAAAGGGTCGTCGTTTGGAGGCATTGGGCAACCCGCCGCGCCTACGCAAGAACAATTTGAGAACAATCTGGCGGTGGCGCTGGCCCAGCTGCCCGCCCATGCGCCTGCGTGGCTCGAAGACGAAAGCCGGCAGATTGGCCGCCTCGTGCTGCCCGGCAATTTGTACGACGAGCTGCGGGCCGCACCCTGCTACGTGCTGGATACGTCCCGTGCCGAGCGGATTACGCGCCTAGCCGCCGAGTACGGCCCTACGCAAGACCCAGCCTTGCTGGGTGCAGCCATTGAGCGCCTGAGTAAAAGATTGGGTGGCCTAGCAACCCGCGACGCGCTGGCTGCCGTAGAAGCCGGCAACTTTGAGTTGATGGTGGCGCTGGTGCTTGATTATTACGACAAGGCCTACGGCTACGGCATGGAGCAGCGCTGGGTAGCAGGCAACCCGGTTTTGCCCTTCTCAGAAAGCTTTTTTGACGCTGCTCCGACAGCGAACGGCGCTGGTTCGACGGTTAATAATTAACTTTAGGCCGCCGTGCTCCTCACGAGGCGCTAGTGCGGCTGGCCATTCCTCTTTTTTTTTCCACTTCTCCCCTTTTTTGCTTCCCATGAAAAAACTCCTACAACCGCTGCGTTGGGCCTTGCCTGCGCTGCTGCTGACCGGCTTTGGTGCGAATGCCCAAGCCCTGAACTACGCCGTGGCAGGCGCTACCAACACGGCTGGCACTTTCACCGACCTTGGTACCACAGGCACGGCCATCGCCACGGCCAACAACGACGACGCCAACTCGACCGCCCAACCCATCGGCTTTAGCTTCAGCTACAACGGTGCCGCGTTCACCCAATTTGTGCTGAGCACGAACGGCCTCATCAAGCTAGGGGCCACCGCACCGTCGGCGGCCAATCTGTTTTTGTGCAACACGGCCGGCTGCACCACCGTCAGCCCGGTGACGAGTGCCGACCCGGCCGATGTGAACCTGATTATGCCCTTCAACTTCGACCTGGAGCCGGGAACTGGCGGCGCGACCAGCTACCGGGTGCTTACCTCCGGCACGGCCCCCAACAGGGTGTGTACCGTGCAGTGGAAAAACGTGAAGGACAAGGCCGATGCGACCCCCGCCAACACGCAGTACGACAACTTTACCTTCCAGGCCAAGCTCTACGAGACGACTAACAACATTGAGTTCGTGTACGGTCCCGCCGTGGCCTCTACCGCCACGGCCCAGAGCCGTTTCCCGGTAGTGGGCATTAAAGGCTCGGGCAGTGCCAGCGGCCAAACCGTGCTGGGCAGCAAAACGACCGGAGCAGCGCCATGGACGGCGACGACCTTCATCACCGGCAACTACACCGGCTCGACCCACAACTTCCGCAATGCGAGCCTGCCCGATGCCGGGCGCACGTACCGCTTCACGCCGGGTACGGCGGGCCCTGCTACGCCGCCCGCTAACGATAACTGCTCGGGGGCTATTGCCCTAACCGTTAGCGCTACTTGCACGCCCGTGACGGGCGATAACACTAACGCAACGGCTTCGCCAGCTACTGTGCCGGCTCCGGCCTGCGGCGGTACTACAACCACGGGCGATAATGACGTTTGGTTCCGCGTGGTGGTGCCCGCCAGCGGTGGCGTAACTGTCGCGACGAGCGCCGTTCCGGGTAGTACCCTAAACGACACGGTACTGGAATTATTTTCGGGAACCTGCGGCAGCCTGACCGCCATCGGTTGCAACGATGACGCAGTGGGCAATTACTCGTCGCTGACTGTGTCGGGCCAAACGCCCGGTGCTACCCTTTATGCCCGAGTAATGTCGTATGGCACTACGCCGAGCGGCACCTTCGGCATTTGCGCTACCACGCCCGCCGCTGCCGCCACCAACGACGACCCGACAACGGCCATCGCACTGCCATTGAATGCTAGCTGCGTACCGCTGAACGCTTCAAACATCGGCGCTACCACCACCACGCCTAACGGCTATACCAACCCGCCCGCTGCTGGCTGCGGCATTGCTGTGAACCCGAAAGATGTGTGGTTTACTTTCCGTACCAATGCTTCGGGGGCGGGCAGCACTGCGGCTACCATCCAGGTTACGGGCAATCCTGCCGGGATGATTCGTGCCTTCAGCGCGGCCAGCTCGGCTGGCCCCTTCACCGAAATCGGTTGTGCAGCTGGCGCTGGTAACAACATGGTTTCGGCCCCGCTCAACCTCACAACTCTTACCCCGAACACTGTTTACTACGTGTTTGTTTCGGGCTACGGCTCGGGCGATACGATGGGAGCCTTCACCATTTGCGCCACGTCTACGGCAGCCGTTATTTGCGGCGACCCTACTGCCGCGCAGATTGCCAACGTGACGGCTACTTCGGCCCAGATTACCTTCACGGCCGGAGCCAACAACGTGAGCTACAACGTAACCTACACGCCCCAAGGCGGTACGGCCACTACGGTAACGCCTAACCCCACGACTTCGCCCATCACCATCAACGGCCTCACAGCCAGCACCACCTACACCATCACCATCCAATCGGTATGCTCGGCTGGTATGATGGGTGCCGTGCTCTCGGGCACCTTCACGACGCTCTCGGGCCTGCCGGCTCCTGCCAACGACGACCCCACCGGGGCTGTGGTGCTGCCGGTGTCCACCACCTGCAACCCCGTCAACAGCACCAACGTGGCTTCGACTACCACCACACCCAACGGCTACACCAACCCTAACCCGGCTGCTGCCGGTTGCGGCGTTGCCGTAAACCCGAAAGATGTGTGGTTCAGCTTCACGGCGACGAGCGCGGCGGCTACCATCACCGTCACGGGTGCGCCCGCCGGCTTGTTGCGGGCCTTCAGCGCCGCCAGCTCGGCTGGCCCCTTCACGCAAGTGGGCTGTGCCGCTGGCACCACCAACAACACGGTGTCGGCGCCGCTGGCTCTGACAGGCCTCACGGCTGGTACTGTTTACTACATCTCGGTATCGGGCTACGGCTCGGGCGACACGCAGGGTGCCTTCACCATCTGCGTAACGGGTGCTGGCCCGGCTACCTGCAACCCGGTAACCAACCTGGCGGCTACCTCCACCAACAACGGCACCGGGGCCAACGTGACCTTCACGCCCGCCGCCGGCGCTGTCAGCTACACCGTAACATACCAGATAGCTGGCGCTGCAGCCACTACAGTAACGCCCAACCCGACGGCTTCGCCGGTGGTGCTTTCCGGCCTGACGCCCAGCCGCCCTTACTTGGTTACGGTGACAACCAACTGCGCGGCCGGCCAATCTTCGGCAGCATCCAGCACTACCTTCCGCACCGTGCTGGCAGCCCGCGAAGCCCTCGGCAACGGTAGCCTGAGCGTGTTCCCGAACCCGGCGCAAAGTGCCTTTACCCTGACGCTGCCTGCCCTGACCGGTGAGCGCACCGCCAATGTGACGCTACTCAACGCTTTGGGCCAAGCTGTGTACACCCGCGCCCTGGAACTGAACGCCGCCGGCACTCAGGCCCGCGTTGACGTGAGTGCGCTGGCCAAAGGTATTTACACCCTGCAGGTGAAAACCAGCACCCAGACGGCTACCAAGTCGGTGGTAGTGGAGTAAATTACAGTAAAAACTCCGGCTGCCATTCGCGGTAGCCGGGCTTTTGTCACCAAAAAAAACACCCTGCCAGCAATGGCAGGGTGTTTTTTTTGGTGACGATGGGCAGTATCCTATCTGTTTTTCAACGCAAGGGCCAACTCGAACCACGGGGCGGGGTCGGGCAGCGGGTTGGCGGGCAGCGTGGGCACGGCACCCGGCAGGTACACGGCACACAGCGAATGGCTGACCTGCACCAGCTGACCCGCCGCGGTAGCAGGCAGCCCCTCCATAATACCCGCCAGCACTTCCCAGCGCGGCTGCCCGGGCTGGGTACTGGCGTCATGCCACACCACCACCGTGCCAGGGTGCACCAAGTGCTCGAACACGCGGGCCGTGTCGCGCTGCACCGCATCGTGGCGGTGGTCGCCGTCGATGAAGATGAGGTCGAAGGGGCCACCTAAAGTTGTGTAGTCGTAGGTGGCCGAGTTGCCTTCGATGTGTTCGATGTTGGCTTGGCCGTGGGAGAAATAGCCGTGCTGGGCCAGGTAGCGCGGACTGCCGCCCTGGGCCGTCAGCTCGGCCGCGCCCAAGTTGAGGGTGACGACGCGGGTTGCTTCGGCGGCGACGTTGGCGGCGCTTTCGCCGCGCCAGGTGCCAATTTCAAAGTAGCGGCACTGGGTCCGGGCGTGGGCCAAGGCGCGCAGCAAAAGCAAGTCGGTGGGCAAGGAGCCGCCCGGCCCAAAGGCAAACGGTGCCACCCGCTGCCGGGCTGGCGGTAGTGCCTCCAGAAAGTGCCCCAGCGCGGCCACCGGTAGCCCCAACGGCCCCAACCCAAGGTGCCGGGCACTGTGCGCCAGCGCCCGGTGCTGCCACGCTGTGGCATCGGCCGCCAGCACGTGGTTGAGCAGCCACGGGTTGCGGACCAACGCCGCAAGGCCCCGCAGGGCGGTAGTGAGTCGGTTCAAAATTTAATGGTGAGTTGGGACATCGTTTTGAAATATGTCCCGCAGTGGGCGCAGTGGTCAAACCGCAGTGGGCGCAGTACTTTTAGGCAGCATGGTTCCACATCTCAACTAATCGGCACCTTACCCAAAATGGCTTCTATCAAATCCTGGGTGCGGATGCCGTCGGCTTCGGCTTCGTAGGTGAGGAGGATGCGGTGGTTCAGCACGTCGGTGGCCACGTCTTTAATGTCTTCGGGGAGCACGAAATCGCGCCCGGCAAGGTAAGCCACGGCTTTGGATGCGCGGTGCAGGGCAATGCTGGCGCGGGGGCTGGCGCCAAACTGCACGGCCTGAGCAAAGGCCGGCAGGTCGTAGTCGGCCGGACGGCGGGTGGCAAACACCAGCTCAATAAGGTATTTTTCGAGGGTTTCGGAAATCTGCACCTGATTGATTTCCTGCCGGATGCCGCGAATGTCGGCCACGGTCAGCACTGGGCGCACATCGTCCTCGAAGCTGAGGTTGGCCATGCGACGCATCACCTCCAACTCGTCGGCTTTTTTGAGGTAATCGACGTGAACTTTCATCATGAATCGGTCCACCTGGGCCTCGGGCAGGGGGTAGGTACCTTCTTGCTCGACGGGGTTTTGGGTGGCCAGCACCAGAAACGGCCGGTCGAGTTGGTACGTCACGTCGCCGAGCGTGACCTGGCCCTCCTGCATGGCTTCGAGCAGGGCACTCTGCACTTTGGCCGGCGAGCGGTTGATTTCGTCGGCCAGCACGAGATTGGCGAAAATCGGCCCTTTCTTGACCTCAAACACCGAACGGTTCTGGTTGTAAATCATGGTGCCCACGAGGTCGGAAGGCAGCAGGTCGGGGGTGAACTGTACGCGCTGAAAATGTAAATCGAGCACCTTGGCCAGCGTGGAGATGGTGAGGGTTTTGGCCAGGCCCGGCACCCCTTCGAGCAAAATGTGGCCGCCCGTGAAAAGGCCCACGAGTAGCCGGCCCACCAAGGCCTGCTGGCCCACCACCACCTTGCCCATTTCGGCAAATACCTGGCGGATGAGGGCGGGATAATCGGCACTGGGGTTGGGCACGAGTGGCAAAAGCATGGCAAAACAGTAAGCGGGTGCCGAAGGTACAGCCCACCCACGGCCCCCGAAGAGCAGAGGCGTTGGAAAAGAGCGTTAACGACCCATTACCTCAAAATTAAGCCAGCCCTAAAGATTACAAGTTCTTCATTTAAGCGGGGATTTGTCCGGTTTGTAGAACATTTTTTTTTCATTTTCATTGAATTTTTCCCAAAAAGTCGTACAATTGTATTCGCGTTGTTTTCTAACCTCGTCATTCAATGGCCCCGTAGCCATCGAAATACAGACCGAAACAAGCGCTTGTGTACTGCTTAACCCCACCATTTAACCATTTTTCCCCATTTTTCCTCATGGAAACACCACTACTTCTGGGCACCCTCGGGAACCCGGCAGGTGCACGGTCTAATACCGGCACCCGGACATTTTTACGGCGGCTGCTGGCCACCGCCACGCTGGGCCTGCTGGGCACAGGCGCAGTTCAAAGCCAATCCTTGAACTACCCAATAGCCAACGCAGTGAATGTGGCTGGAACCTACACCGACCTAGGAGCCACTGGCACGGTTACCATGCCTAGCAGCGACGACGCCAACTCAGCAGCTCAGAATATCGGATTCACCTTCGGTTACAACGGGGCCACCTACACCCAGTTTGTAATGAACACCAACGGCTTTGTGCGGCTGGGAGCAGTGGCTCCTTCAGCTGCGGCCCTGTTCTTTTCGACTGATAACGGAACTGTTGGCGGCCCTATTAACAGCGCAAGTACAGCTGATGTGAACCTGATTCTACCCTTTAACATGGACTTGCTGCCGGGCGCTGGTGGAGCCGACTTTCGGGTGTCCACGACCGGTACCTCACCCAATCAGGTGTGTACCATTCAATGGCGCAACGTACAGGACAAATTCCGCACAGTAGCGACCAACTACACCAGCTTTGCTTTTCAGGTGAAACTGTACGAAACCACCAACAACATCGAGTTCGTATATAGCGCGCCAACGGCTAGCACTAACGCGGCATTTAAAACGGCGGGGGTAGGCCTCAAAGGCTCTGGCATAGCAGCTAATCAGCTATTGCTCGCCAACAAAGGCAGCGTCAGTGCTTGGTCATTGGCTGCGTTCTTTAATCAAATTACCAGCCTCAACCACCGCGGCACGGTACCGCCCGACGCGGGCCGCACGTTCCGCTTCGTTCCGAATCCGAACAACGATGCTGCGGTGGCGCTGTTCACGCTCAATAAGCTGCCCATGCCTTCGGGAGTACCGCACGTAGTAAAAGCGGGCGTTGCCAACGTCGGCTCGGCAGCCTATGCCGGCGGTACAGCCACGCTAACCATCACTGGTCCGGCAGGCAATGCTTTCACTACTACCGCAACCGTGCCGGCTATCGCCTACGGTACTTCGACTGAGGTGAGTTTCGCCGCGTACACGCCCACTGTGACTGGCAATAACACCGTAACCGTGACTCTGAGCGCTGACGACAACGCGGCCAACAACACGAAGACGGAAACCCAGGTGGTCAATACCACCGACTATTCGTTCATTGCCCCGCCCGGCGCTTCGGCCACCTCACGGGGCTTTGGGTCGAGCGTTAACGACAACGGTTTCGCCACCAAGTTCAACGCCACCACGGCCCTCAATGTGGTGGCCATGCGGGCGCAGTTGAGCGACCCCAACACGGTGGGCCGGACGGTGTACGGCGTATTGCTCAACCCCACCACGGGGGCCCTTATCGCACGTTCGCCCAACTTTGTTGTGCCGGCAGCCAACGTCGTGGACGGTACTTTGACCACCTTCACTTTCCCCACCCCGATTACGATAGCTGCCGGCAACTTTATGGTCGGCGTGGCCCAGACGTATATCACGGGTACGGCCACTACCTATTTCCCGGTGGGGGCACAGAACGACGTGCCCAACCGGACTGGTACATTCTACACCGTTAACAACCTCAACACGACCCCTACCGTACCGCTTGACGCTGGCACCGGCCCCTTCCTGCGGTTTATGATGGAAGCCATTACGGCCCCGGCCCCGGCTTGCGCAGCCGTGAGCAGCATCGCCGCCAACACCATCACCACGAACTCGGCCAACCTCACCTTCACCGCCCCCGGCGGAGCGGTTGACTACACCGTGACGCTCACGCCCGCAGCCAGCGGCAGCCCCATCACGGCCACCACCTCGCCGGTGGCGCTGACTGGCCTGGCCGCCGGCACTACCTACGCCGTGAGCATCGTGAGTAACTGCGGCAGCGGCTTGATGTCGAGCGCTGCCACCGGTAGCTTCACGACTTTGCCTACCACGGATGCTGCGGTAAACGCCATTTATACGCTGGGCCGCTTGCCCATTCCGTACGGTGCCCCGCACGCGGCGCAGGCCTCGGTGAAAAACAACGGCACCTCGGCTGCTGCTATCCCCGTTACGCTCACCGTAACCGGCCCCGGCGGCTTTAGCTTCACCGACACCCAGACTTCGGCCTCGCTGGCGGCGGGCGCTTCGGGCACCGTGACCTTTGCGGCTTACACGCCCACCGTGGCCGGTGCTTACACCGTAACCGTGACCACCAGCCTGGCTGGTGACCAACTGGCGGGCAACAACACGCAGGCGCAAGCTCAGGATGTGAACACCACGACCTATGGCTACGCCGTGACCGGAGTTACCAACTCGGGTGCGCTGGGCTTTGCGGCTGCCGCTTCTACCGGCTCGTTCGGTTCGCGCTTCACGCTGAATGCCACCCGTCAGATAACGGCCATCAGTGTATTTGTTGCCACCAGCGGTACCATGACGGGCGAACTCTACAGCGCCACCGGCACCCTGCTGGGCAGTTCGGCCGCCACGGCCGTAACCGCCGGCAGCGTGGTGACCCTGCCTCTGACCACGCCCGTAACGCTGGCCGCCGGTGACTTCATCGCCGCCGTCCGCATCACCAACCTGGCGCGTATCGGCCTGCAAACCGAATTGCCAACCCGCCCGGGCACCTTCTACCAAGTAGGAGCTGGAGCGCCCATCGACCTGGCTTCCAACGGCTTTGGCCGCCTCTACATTGAGGCTGTGACGGGTACGCCGCCTGCTTGCGGCTCGGTGACGGGCCTAAACATCGCGAGCCAGACCGACAACTCGGTTGGCATTGGCTTCACGGCTCCGGTGGGCTCTACGGTAACCAACTACACCGCCACCCTCACCCAGACCGTGGGCGGGGCGTTGGTAGGCACCCAGACCGTAACGGCCTCGCCCGTTTCGTTCACGGGTCTTACTCCCGGCACCAACTACACCATCAGGATTATTACCAACTGCACAAGCGGCGGCATATCGGCTGCCACTGCGGGCACGTTCACAGGACTAGGCAACCTTGTTGTGAGCACCACCACCAACGTAACTGGCAACTACTATAATGTGACTGTAACCGGCACAGGCGTGGCTACGGTAACGCCGAACACCAACCTGAACGTGAGCGGTGTGTTAACCTTGCAAGATGGCAGCGTGTACAACACCGACCGCACCACCAACACCGTGGGCAGCGGCCGTTTGGTGGCCCTGCCCGGCAGCACCATCAGCGTGAACAACACCACTGGCTTTGAAAACAGCGCGGCCGGTGATTTTCAGCTGACTGGTGGCTTGAACTTGGGTAATGATACCAACCTCATTTTCAATAACACCGGCACAACGGCGCAATCCAGCGGTCCGGATGCCCCGGCCATCGCGCGTAGCATTACGGTGAACAGCACTGGGCCAACGGGGCCCAGCAAGATTCTTGCCCTTACCAACAGTATGTCGGTGCGCCAACTCGTGCGCTTGCAGAGTGGTAATCTTGACCCCAATGGCAACTTCCTGACGTTGCTTTCGCAGGACGGCTACGGCTCGGCTGTGGTGGACAACGTCGGCAGCAACGTAGTAACCGGTACCGTCACGGTGCAACGGGCGGTTGACCAGACGCCGGTGGGCACGAGCGGCAACACGGGCTACCACCACTACAGCAGCCCGGTGGCCGCCACCACGCTGGCCGACCTGGACGTGCCGGCCGGCGGCCCGGCCGGGGCTTTTGCCAACACGTACAACACGGCCTATAACATGGCCCTGGAGCCGGGCCGCACCCGCCCCTTCCCCACCGTCTTCGGCTACGACGAAACCCGCCTGGCCACCTCGCCTGCCGTCGGCCTCGACGCCTTCAGCAAGGGCTGGTACTCGCCCGCCGGCACCGAAGCCATGCCCGTGGGCATGGGCTTCTCGGCCAACATCCCCAACGCCCTCGTCGTCGACTTCGTCGGCACGCTCAACAACGGCCCCGTCAACATCACGGGCCTCACCCGCGGCGCCGACGCGCAGGCCGGCTGGCAACTCGTGGGCAACCCCTACCCCGCCCCCCTCAACTGGGACAACGTGGTGGCCGCCCGCCGCGCCGGCCTCGACGGGGCCATGTACGTCTTCAACTCGGACGGCCCCTACTCGGGCAATTACCGCACCCGCCAGAACGGCGTGGGCGGCATCTACAACGACGGGCGCGACGCGCTCATCCCCTCCGCTTCGGGCTTCTTCGTCCGCACCCTCCCCGGCCAGACCGGCGCCATTAACCTGCTCAACACCGACCGCGTGCCGACCTTCGGGCCCCAGCCCGCCTTCGGCCGCGCGGCCACCGCGGCCCGTCCGCTGCTGCGCCTGGCCCTGGCCAACGCCGCCGGCACGCTGGCCGACGACGCCTTCGTCTACTGCGAAGCCGGCGCCACCCTTGGTGCCGACGCTAACTTCGACGCCGCCAAGCTGGCCAACCCCAGCGGGCTGAACCTGGCCACCACGGCCGGCAGCCAGCAACTGGCCATCAACGGCCTGCCCGTGCTGACGAATGCCACGGTGCTCGTGCCCCTGGCCGTGGCCCTGCCCGCCGCCGGCAGCTACGCCTTCACGGCCGCGGGCCTGGCCAACTTCGGCGCCACCGCCGTGGTGCTGCGCGACGCCCTGGCCGGCACCCGCACCGTGCTCACGGCCGGCGCGGTCTACCGCTTCACGGCGGCCACGGCCTCGGCCAACGGCCGCTTCGTGCTCGAGTTCAACCCCGCCGCTGCGCCGCTGGCTTCGGCCGGCCAAGCCCTGGCCGCCCTCGTGCAGGTCTACCCCAACCCCGCCCACGG
>JANXUO010000629.1 GCA_025356245.1 Hymenobacter sp. | reverse complement strand
ACTCTACGAAGTAACCTACCAGGCCACGCTCAACCTGAACAAGGTGATTGACGTGAACTACTACCCGGTGCCCGAAACCGCGAAGTCGAACTTCCGCCACCGCCCCATCGGCCTCGGCGTGCAGGGCCTGGCCGACACGTTTATTGCCCTGCGCATGCCCTTTGAGAGCGACGAAGCCGCCGGCCTCAACAAGGACATCTTCGAAACCATCTACTTCGCGGCCATGACGGCCTCGAAGGACCTCGCCATCAAGGACGGCGCCTACGAAACCTTCCCCGGCTCGCCGCTCAGCCAGGGCAAGTTTCAGTTCGACCTCTGGAACGTGACGCCCGACTCGGGCCGCTGGGACTGGGAAACGCTGCGGGCCGAAGTGGTGAAGCACGGCGCCCGCAACTCGCTGCTGCTGGCCCCCATGCCCACGGCCAGCACCGCCCAGAT
The DNA here is from genome assembly GCA_025356245.1 of Hymenobacter sp. GTDB lineage: Bacteria > Bacteroidota > Bacteroidia > Cytophagales > Hymenobacteraceae > Hymenobacter. Next base: position 11,197 of record JANXUO010000629.1, on the reverse strand, counting down.
TTTGGGCAACAACGAGTCGTTTGAGCCCTACACGAGCAACATTTACGTGCGCCGCGTGCTCAGCGGCGAGTTTATGGTGGTGAACAAGCACCTGCTGCACGACCTGGTGGCCCTGGGCCTGTGGAACGACGCGATGAAGCAGGAAATCATCGCCGCCAACGGCTCGGTGCAGGGCATTGCCCGCATCCCGCAGCACATCAAAGACCTGTACAAGACGGTGTGGGAAATCTCGCAGCGCCGCATCATCGACCTCGCCGCCGACCGCGGGGCCTACATCTGCCAGAGCCAAAGCCTGAACCTGCACGTGCAAAACGTGAACTTCGGCAAGCTCACCTCCATGCACTTCCACTCCTGGAAGCGCGGCCTGAAAACCGGCATGTACTACCTGCGCACCAAAGCCGCCGCCGACGCCATCAAGTTCACGGTGGAAAAGCAAGCCGCCGAAACCCTGGAGCCGATGGCGCTGGTGGAGCAAAACCAATCCGACATGAGCTGCTCGCTGGATAACCCGGAGGCGTGTGAGGCTTGCGGGTCGTAATGGAAAATAAATTTTCACGCCTGCTAACTGCGGGGAGTTTGTGCGGGTATCCGCACTGAACCACAAACCCCCATTTTGAAAAGCCACCCTCAAAGGGGTGGCTTTTTGCTAACTGACAAGCAGATGTATCTAATGTACGTAGATGAAAGCGGCGACCCCGGCCGCTACAATGGTAGCAACACGCCGCACTTTATTCTGAGTGGACTGATTGTGCCGATGCAGGACTGGTACCCAGCATTGGCTCGCATCACCGCTTTTCGCGAAGAAGTAAAGCAGCGCACAGGCCTAGCCAAACGTGAGGAAATTCACAGCGCCGAACTGATTCGGCTAGGGCGAAAAGAGTCGTACAAGCGAATTGCCAAAACGAACCGCATTCAGATTCTCCGCGACTTTGTAGGCAGAATGCCAGACTTCTTTCCCCAGGCCAAGTTGCTAAATGTGTGCCTTGATAAGCAGCAGTTTCCACATTACGAGGAGTACATGCTACCCGCTTGGCAACGGCTATTGGGTGGCTTTGAGACTTTTTTAGTAGCTCAACAACAATATGGGTTGGTGATGGCCGATGCGACAGATGCCAACAACTTGCGGGGGCTGTTGCGGACTATGCGAAAGGGGCCAAACCCGCTGACCTTTTTGCTAGAAGACATTTTTCACTGCTCTTCCGAACACTCGCACTTTGTGCAAGCGGCTGATGCCATTACCTATTGCCTTTTCCGGCAGGAATATCCCAAAGGCAGCACTCGTAAATTTAACCTTGGCAACCTGTTCCAAGCGCTGGATGTACTGCTGTTGAAAGAGGCTGCCCCCGATGATGCCCAAGGAATTATCCGAACCTAATGAGCAAAAAAATGCCCCGGTTGGTACAACCGGGGACTTTGTCGTGGCCCCACGAAGGCGACGAGGCCTAAGGGAGTCACGGTGCAAATATAACGGACCGAGGCCTATTTAGGTTCGGGCTGGGGCAAAGTCCACTTTAAATCCGTAAGTTTGGCTCACGCTTCGGAAAAGACCCGGTGGAAAAGCAAGCCGCCGAAACCCTGGAGCCGATGCTCGTCGCGGCCCAGAACCAAAGCGACATGAGCGGCTCGCTGGATAACCCGGAGGCGTGTGAGGCTTGCGGGTCGTAAGAATATAAAAAGGGCCGCTCAGCTTGAGCGCCCCTTTTTGCAAATTACAGACTGTATTATGAATGCATCCTCGCTTGTTACGAAAGCTATTGACGACCTATTGAACCCCGCTGTAAAATTAGGCGATGCTTTACTTAAATTAAAAGCAGTGGCGTTCACAATAGGCAACGACAAATTAAAGGAGTTTGTCAAACATGAAATAGAAGGCTACACTGCGAGTGGTCTGGACATCCCGCATTATAGACGCGTAGGCGCTAAATTGAAAGGGAACTTAGTGACTGGGTACGGACACCAGCAGAATAATTTGAACATCCCAGTAGAATACCTAAAGGATGACGAAGACGAATTGTATTCTCACCGGCCATTACCACAGGGGGTCACTGAGTTGGAGCATTTAGTAAAAAAGGGCAAGAACTTGTTCATCGATATCCCGGCCCCATTAATAAGGGACATACAAAAACAGCTTTACTCTAAAAGTCCGTGGAAAATTCATTCAGCTTGGCAGGAACTAACAGCACCAAGCGTAGAAGGAGTATTAAATGCCATTAGAAATAAGGCGCTGGAAGTTGTTCTAGAAATCAAATCCCAGTACGGGGACGATTTGCAACTGGACTCTTTAAAAACCAAACAGGAGGTGAACGAATTGGTCAACAAGTCTCTGCAGTACTTCACTGTAGAAAATGGCGGAGTATTAAATTTTGCTAGCGGTGATTCTTCACTTCAAGCAACAAATACTGGTCAAGGCGCAATAAATGCTTCAACAGGAACGGGTGCTATTCAATCAATATCCGGGGAGCAGTCCAATTCATTAAGTGGATTAGTTGAGCAGATTAAGCACTTGCTTTCTGAAGAATCTGCTTTTGATGAACATCTTGAAGAAATGGACGAGGAGTTGAAGCGCGTAGAAGTTCAACTAAAGCGAGAAGAGCCTAAGAAAAGCATCATTAAACGGTCCTTTGAGTCGCTAAAGGAGTTAGCCGCTGATGCTGCTGGGATTACGGCTGGTCACGCTGTATTCGAATTGATTAAGCAGGGGATGCTACTGGCGCAATAATTAAAAAGCCCAAGTTTCACCAGCCGCTGCCGCCCCGGTAGCGGCTGGTTTGTTTTCGGGGCTGGCGGGCCGGGCATCATCAGGGTGGGTTTTTGTTGGGTAAGTCAAGTCATGGCCGTTGGCTAAGTAAAGTGCAAAACCACTTCCAGGCCCATGCTGCATTTGTGCTATTTACTGCTCTTGTTCGTCCAGTTAATCAGGCAAACTGCCCCAGCACCCCTCCCAAACCCTACTACCTCGCTACTAAAGCCCTCCCGCCCGCAAATACATCCTTCCTGCTACCTAAAAGCCCATTTCCGCCCACTCCAAACCCACGCTGGCCTCCGGCATTTTAACCCTCGCAGCCTCCAAACAGCCACCCGCCGGCTCCAAATCAGTTCTCGATAGGTACTATTCCGTTCTCGATAGCTCTGAATCGGTTCTCGAACGGTACCCGATAGACCATATTTTGGCCCCGCCGGTGCCGCCCCGGTAGCGGCGGGTTTGTTTTGGGGGCAGCCGCAGCGTGGCAACCCAAATCCTTTGCCTTGCGCGGCGCGCTTGGCTACGGGTGGGCCAGGATGGTGGCGATGATGCGCGAGGTGCTGTAGCCCGCCACCAAGGGCACGGTTTGCACGGTGCCGCCCTTGGCCATCACGGTGTCGTAGCCCACGATGGCTTCGGGGGCGTAGTCGTCGCCTTTCACTAGCACGTCGGGTTGCACCAGGGCGATGAGGTGGGCCGGCGTGGGCTCGCCGAAGAGTACGACGGCATCCACAAACGCCAGGCTGGCCAGGATGCGGGCGCGGGCGTGCTCGTCCTGAATGGGCCGGCCGGGCTTGAGGCCGCTTACCGAGGCGTCGGTGTTGACGCCCACCACGAGGGCATCGCCCAGGGCGCGGGCTTTTTCGAGGTAATCGACGTGGCCCAGGTGCAGCAAATCGAAGCAGCCGTTGGTGAACACCACGCGGCGGTGCTCGGCCTGCCACTGCGCCAGCAGGGCGGGCAGCTGGGCCGGGGTGAGGATTTTATCGGCGGTCATGGCTTAATGAGTGAAGGAGTGAGTGAGCGAAGGAGTGAATGGGTCGTTGGAAAGCGCTGTCAGGGTTTTCAATCCGTCATTTATCCATTCACTCCTTCACTCATTCGCTGGTGAGCGGCTCGGCGGCCAGGGCTTCGGCTTCGGCGGCCACGGTGCCTTTGTCGGCGGCGGCGACGGCCACGAAGCTCAGGGCACCCATCACCACCACGAGCAGGGTTTGGGCCCCGTGCACCACCAGGGCGTAGGCAATGCCGGCTTCCTTGCTGATGCCGTAGGCCAGCAAAATGCCCTGCACCATCACGTGGAACGGGCCGATGCCGCCCGCCACGGGGGCCGCCATGCCGAAGGCCCCGAAGGTGAGCACCGCCAGCCCGGCCCGCACGTCGAGCCCGTAGGTTTCGGGGAAGCAGCGGAAGGCCAGGTAATCCATCAGGTAATACACCGTCCAGGTAAAGAGCGTGTGCAGCAGAAACACGCCCTTGCGCTCCAGCTTCAGCACGCTGAACACGCCCGCCAGCAGGCCCTTCACAAACACCGTGGCCTTGTTGAAAAAGGCGTTTTGCCGCAGCCGCTCCAGGTTTTTTACCAGGGCGTAAGCGGCCAGCAGCAGCAGCAGCAGGCCAATGGCGGCGGCCAGCAGCAGCGGCATGCGGTTGCGGGCCAGGGCATCGGCCTGCCCGCCCAGCACCTTGTCGGTCACGAAGGCCCAGAAGGTTTTAAAGTCGAGCAGCAGCGTACCCGCCAGCAGGCACAGCAGTACCAGCACGTCAATCACGCGCTCGGTCACGACCGTGCCCAGGGCCACTTGCACCGGCACGCCGCTCGTGCGTCGCAGCACCGAGCAGCGGATGACCTCGCCCATGCGCGGCAGCACGATGTTGGCCAGGTAGCCCACCATCATGGCGTGGTACACGGCCCAGAACGGGGCCGGGGTTTTGGAGGCTTCAAGCTGCATTTGCCAGCGGTAGGCCCGGCTAAAATACCCCGCCACCGACAGCATCATCGTCAGCCCCAGCCAGGTGTAGTTGGCCGAGCGAATGGCCCAGCCGATGTCGTTCCATTTCAGGCCGCGCATGGCGTACCACATCAGCGCCCCCGAAATGCTGAGCAGCAGAGCGTATTTCAGAACAGTAAGGAGGTGTTTCAACGGGTAGGGGAGCGCAGTGGGTATTTGACTTTGTAGCGGCCACCAGCACCCGGCAAAGTTAAGCGGCCGGGCACTGGCAACCGGGCATTGCGGAGGATGTAGATGCTACGCCAGGGCTGGCTTTTGGGTGTTTGGGTATTGAATTTTGGGTGTTGGATTTGAAGTTTTTCCGAACACCGAACGCCACCCCAAACTCTCAACCCCCTACCACCACATTGTCAATCAGCCGCACGCCGTCGAGGTGCGCGGCCAGGCAAATCACCGCTGGTTGGCCGGACGCGTACGCCGCCAGTGGTTGCAGGGTCAGGGCATCGGCCACTTCCACGTATTCGGCCGTGAAGCGGGGGTTGTCGGAGAGGGTGGCCAGGGCCTGGGCCTGCACGGCGGCGGGTGCGGCGCCCTGAGCCAAGCGGGCGGCGGCTGTTTGCAGCACCTGGTAGAGCAGCGGGGCCACGGCCCGGCCCTCGGGCGTGAGGCGGCGGTTGCGCGACGACAGGGCCAGCCCGTCGGACTCACGCACGGTGGGGCAGCCCACAATTTCGACATCGAACGACAAATCGGCCACCAGCTGCCGCACCACGGCCAGCTGCTGCCAGTCTTTCTGCCCAAAAAACGCCTGGTGGGGCTGGGCCAGGTGCAGCAGCTTGCTTACCACGGTGGCCACGCCGTTGAAGTGGCCGGGCCGGTGCGCCCCTTCCATCACCCGCTCCAGGGGGCCGAAATCGAAGCGCAGCACGGTGGGGGCGGGGTACATTTCTTCGGGTGCGGGGGCAAAAAGGGCAGTACAGCCGGCGCTTTCGAGCAGGGCGGCGTCGGCATCGGGCACGCGTGGGTAGAGGCGGAAGTCGTCGGGGTTGTTGAACTGCGTGGGGTTGACGAATACCGTGGCCACCACGGCATCGGTGGCGGCCAGGGCCGTGCGCACCAGCGCCAGGTGGCCGGTGTGCAGGGCCCCCATCGTGGGCACCAAGCCCAGGCGCTGCCCGGCGCCGCGAGCGGCGGCGACGTAAGTGCGCAGCTCGGCGGCGGTAACAAAAATTTTCATGAGCTGTAGGGGACGAAAAGGACTATTGGCAATGTTTTTATTGAAAATGCGCTCAAAACTGTTTAATTTTGTGGACCCAATCCCTGGCCTCTACCCAAAACTTTCAAAATTCCCCTATGTCGAAGTTGCGAATTCTGTATGCGGCCACCGAAATCGACCCGTTCCTGAATACGACCAAAGTGGCCGAGCTGCTCCGCAAGCTGCCCGCCAGCATGCAGGAAATGGGCTGCGAAATCCGGGTGTTTGTGCCCCGGTTCGGCATCATCAACGAACGCAAAAACCGGCTGCACGAGGTGGTGCGCCTTTCCGGCATCAACATTGCCGTGGGCGACGAGGAGAAGCCGCTGGTTATCAAGGTGGCGTCCATCCCGACGGCCAAATTGCAAGTCTATTTTATTGATAACGAAGACTATTTTCACCGGAAGTCGGCCCTGACCGACAAGAACGACAAGTTTTATTCCGACAACGACGAGCGCGCCATCTTTTTCTGCAAAGGTGTGCTGGAAACCGTGAAAAAGCTGGGCTGGTCGCCCAACATCGTGCATTGCTCCGATTGGATGACGGCCCTTATCCCGCTCTACCTCAAAACGACCTACAAGAAAGACCCCGTTTTTAAAGATGCCAAATCGGTATTCTCGGTGTACAACAACGAGTTCCTGGACAAATTTGAGGGCAACCTGCTCGAAAAAGCCAAGATGCTCGACATCGACGACGCGATGATGGCCTCGTTGAAAACCGCTGATTTCAGCGGTTTTATCAAAATGGGCCTCGAATACGCCGACACCGTGGTGCGCTCCGACGAGGACTTCTCCGACAACATGAACGGGATGTTCCGCGAGTACGCCCTCAACAAACGGCTGAGCCAAGTGCCCACCGACGAGAATTTGCACTCTGCCTACCTGGCCCTTTACAACGAATTGGCTTCTTAGCCGCCCGCCCTTGCGATTTACTGCCGCCTTTGCCGCCCTGCTCGGGGCCACCCTGTTGAGTGCCTGCGACAAAGGCACCGACCTGAACGTGGACTTGCCCAGCACCACTTCCATCAACACCACTTACCGCGATACCCCGCTCGACGCCGCCACCGTGCGCTTCGACTCGCTCGAAACCCTGAAGGCCGACCACTTTCTGGCCGGTCGCCTCACCGACAACGTGGCCGGTACCACCACGGCCACGGCCCTGCTGAACCTGCAACCCAGCGCGGTGCTCGACTCGCTGCCCGCCAAGTTTGTGGCGGCGGTGCTCGATTCGGTGGTGTTCATTCAGGGCTACGATGCGGTGCAGGGACAAACCAGCGTACCCGTCGTGTTCGACATTGTGGCGCTTACTGCGCCTCTCACCGAAACGGGCATCTACAACTCGAGCGTGCGGCCGTTGCCGTTGCTGGGCGCAACGCTGGCCACCGGCCTCAGCGACCGCCTCGACCGCCGCATTCGCATCAAGAACCTACCGGCCGACAGCAGCGGCGCGTTTTACACCTACGTAAACGATAACGTGGTGCGGCTCACGCTCTACAACCGCCGCACCAACAGCACAGCCGGGCTGGCGTTTTGCAACCGCCTGTTCGCCGACCTCAAAACCAAGCCCACCTTTGGGCAGGCCGACCTCAACGCCATAGTCGGCGGCTTTGCGCTGCTGCCCAACAGCGCCTACAACAAAGCCATTGTGAACTTTACGCGCAACGGCAACTCGCGGCTGCTGGTGTACTTCCACGACAGCCAGCCGGTGCTGCCCAACCGCTCGGCGGCCTGGCATTCGTACTCCATCTTCTACGGCCCTTCGCCGGGGGGCAGCGGCGCGGCTTCGGCCCGCGACCCGCGCTACTACACCTACCTAGAAAGCGACTTTAGCGCCTCGCCCCTGGCTTCGCTGGCCGATGTTACGAGTAGCGTGCCGGCGGCGGGCCTCAACGGGCTGGCGTACGTGCAGGACGGCGTGGGCCTGGGCGTGCGGGTGGCCATTCCCGCCACGCTGGCCACGGAGCTTTCGTCGGATAAGCTGGCCATTAACCGCGCCGAGCTTTACATTCCGGTGAAGCCGTTCAGCAACGCTGTTTACCCCTTCGCCAACGGCCTTTTTGCCGTCGAAGTGGACGGGCACAATAAAGTGCTGCAACGCCTCAATGGCCTGACCCTGACCGACCGGGTGGTGCAAAAAGACGGCACCAATCCTGCTGGCAGCAACAACGAGGCCGTGGCCGTGCTGTACGACGCTAACACCAGCGCCCCGTACTACCTTGTGCCCATCACCAGCTACCTGCAATACTACCTCAACAACTTGCGCAGCCGGGCCGAAGCCGTACCGGCGGCCCTGGTGCTGGCCCCCACCATCCGGCGTTCGCAAAACCTGACCCTCGGCCGCTCGACCGTGGAGGTAAGCGGCAGCCGCGGTGGCCCCCGGTTGCGGGTGTACTACGCCCAACTGCGCTAAGCGCGTACTTTTGTCGGCCTGACCGGGCCGCCCACGGGCGGCCCGGTCAGGTTGTTTTTGACACTCATTAATAGATAGTTAGCCATGTGCGGCATTGTTGCTTACCTGGGCCATCGTGAGGCCTGCACCGTTATTCTCAAAGGTTTACATCGGCTCGAATACCGGGGCTACGACTCGGCGGGCGTGGCGCTGCTCAACGGCGAGCTGAACGTGTACAAGAAGAAGGGCAAAGTAGCGGAGTTGGAGGCTTTTCTGGCCGACAAAAACACCCACGCCCGCGTGGGCATGGGCCACACCCGCTGGGCCACCCACGGCGAACCCAACGATGTGAATGCCCACCCGCACTACAGCACGTCGGAGCGCATTGCCATCATCCACAACGGCATCATCGAAAACTACGCAGCCCTCAAAAAGCACCTCGAAGGCCAGGGCCACGTCTTTCATTCCGACACCGACACCGAGGTGTTTGTGAACCTGATTGAGGAAATTCAGACCCAGAACAGCTGCTCGCTGGAGGAGGCCGTGCGCCTGGCTCTGCACGAAGTGGTGGGTGCTTACGCCATTGTGGTGCTAAGCGCAGACGCGCCCAATCAACTCATTGCCGCTCGCAAAGGCTCGCCGATGGTAATTGGCCTGGGCGAAGGCGAGTTTTTTATTGCCTCCGACGCCTCGCCCATCATCGAGTACACCAACGAAGTAGTGTATGTCAATGATTATGAGATTGCGGTCATCCGTGACGGCAAGCTCGAAATCCGCTCGAAGGAGGACGTGAGCCAAACGCCCTACATTCAGAAGCTGGAGCTGGAGCTGGACTCGATTGAGAAGGGTGGCTACGAGCACTTCATGCTGAAGGAGATTTTCGAGCAGCCGCGCTCCATCCTCGACTCGATGCGCGGACGCCTGGAACTGGAAGCCCGCCACCTGAACATGGGCGGCATCCGGGCCTACGAGCAGAAGTTTGTGAACGCCCAGCGCATTATTGTGGTGGCCTGCGGCACGAGCTGGCACGCCGGCCTAGTGGCCGAGTACCTGATTGAGGACCTGGCCCGCATCCCGGTGGAGGTGGAGTACGCCTCGGAGTTTCGCTACCGCAACCCCGTCATCACGGAGCGCGACATTGTAATTGCCATCTCGCAAAGCGGCGAAACGGCCGATACGCTGGCGGCCATCGAGCTGGCCAAGAGCAAGGGCGCTACCATTTTTGGCATCTGTAACGTGGTGGGCAGCAGCATTGCCCGCGCCACCGACGCCGGGGCTTACACCCACGCTGGCCCCGAAATCGGGGTGGCGTCCACCAAAGCCTTCACGGCCCAGGTAACGGTGCTTACGTTGCTGGCCATGATTATGGGCCAGAAGCGCGGCACTATTTCCGACACCAAGCTGCACGAATTGATGGTGGAGCTGAACAACATTCCGGCAAAAGTGGAAAAGGCGCTCAAGCTAGACGCCGAAATCCGCGTCATTGCCGAGGAGTTCAAGGATGCTTCCAACTTCCTGTACCTGGGCCGGGGCTACAACTTTCCGGTGGCCCTGGAGGGCGCCTTGAAGCTCAAGGAAATCAGCTACATCCACGCCGAGGGCTACCCGGCCGCCGAGATGAAGCACGGCCCCATTGCCCTGATTGACGAAAACATGCCCGTGGTGGTCATCGCCACCCGCGACAGCTCGTACGAGAAGGTGGTGAGCAACATTCAGGAGGTGAAAGCCCGCAAGGGCCGCATCATTGCGGTGGTGACGGAGGGCGACGACGTGATTCCGGCCATGGCCGAGTTCGTGATTGAGGTGCCCCACACCTCGGAAGTGCTGACGCCGTTGGTGTCGGTTATTCCGTTGCAGCTGCTGAGCTACCACATTGCCGTGCTGCGCGGTTGCAACGTGGACCAGCCGCGTAACCTGGCAAAATCCGTGACGGTGGAATAACAGTGTTGGTCCTTGCCTGGACTATTTTGCAGAAAGGCCAAAAAGAGGAAAAAGAGGTAGGGTGAGCCGCTCTTGAGCAGTGGCTTTACCTACCTCTTTTTCTTTTTTCTGTTCTGACTCCGGTGCATGACCGCCTTAGACGCCAACCAGCTTCCTGATTTCTTTGTAAATCACATTATTGGTCCAGTACAGCTGTAAAACCATCGGAATGTGGTGTTTGCCGGGCAGCACTTGGTAGTAAGGCTTGTGGCCCAGGGTCCGCAGCCGGTCGCGCACCCGGGCGGCGGCGCTGCTGATGCTGGGGTAGGTTTTGCCGCCGATGAAGAACAAGAACGGCGGGCTGCCGGCGTGCAGGTGGTAGAGGGCCGACATTTCGTGCCACACCTTGGGGTCGTTGCCAAAGGCCCCGAGGTACTCGTCTTCGTCGCCGTACTCGCGGCGTTTGAAGTAGGTGTACATGTCGAGGCCCGCGGGGTCGTCCATGATGGCACCCTTGATGGGGTTGCGGGGCAGGCCGTGGCGGGCCAGCAACGAGTCGTCGGCGGCGAGCAGGCCGGCCAGTCCGCCGCCGGCCGAGTGGCCCATGACGAAGACGCGGGCCGGGTCGCCGCCGTATTCGGCAATGTGTTGCACGGTCCAGGCCAGGGCGCGGGCGCAGTCGGCGGCTTGCTCGGGCACGTGCACCTGGGGCGCAAGGCGGTAGCTGATGACTACCCCTACCATGCCCTGCCTGGCCAGCCGGCGCCCAATGGCTTTGTAGATGAAGACATCTTTGCTGCCCGAAGTCCAGCTGCCGCCGTGAATGAAAAGCACGACCGGCCGCCCGGCGGGCAGTTTTTGGGTGGGGGCGTACACGTCCAGCACGTGCCGCTGGGCGTCGAAATCGGCCGCCGATTTGGCCACGTAGGGCAGGTTGGC
>JANXUO010000572.1 GCA_025356245.1 Hymenobacter sp. | reverse complement strand
CCTTCATAACCTGGCGGGCCTGGGCAAGGTTGGTGTCCCGGGTGTTAACCGCCAGGTAAATGAACTTGCTGGCATCGGCCGAAAGCCGCAGCAGGTGGAACTGGTCGGTAAGGGTGAGCAGGATGTCTTGCAGTACCTGGTTGATTTTGAGTGCGTTGATAGCTTTCAGCTTGGCCTTGATGACTTCCGTGTTGTAGGCCGCCGCCGTGTCTACATCAAAATCCGCCACGTTGCTGTGCGAGGCCAACGGCATGCCCGTTTCGGTGTCGACGACGGCGACCACCAGCAGGGTCGGCAATTCGGTTAAAATATCGGCGATGGCTTGTTTGGCAGTGGGCATAATAAAAAGATTGGGGAAGTGGTGGCGGAAATGAAACGCGCCGTGAAGAAAAAATCAGAAAAGTTGGTTCTGGTCGCGCAGCACTGCGCGAACCAGCGCCAACGAGACATCGGGCCGCGAAACCACCACGCCCCAGTGCCACGCGGCCCGCTGGCAGGCGCTGGTAAAGTGCAGTTGCTGGCCCAGCACGTACACGGCTTCGCGGAGCGGGGGTGCCGCGCTGGCCGCCGGCCCCACCGCGCGGGGCGGGCGGCAGTACAGCGCCGACGACTCGTGCGCGAGAGCCGCGGGAATGAGTGCCGACGATTTGGTGTAATACGCCAGCACGTCAGCCGTGTGATTATCGGCCAAATACAGCAGCTGCAAATCGGGCAATTGGGCGAGGATGGTGTACAAGGCCGTCGCAATCCGGGAAGCCTCCGGCCCCGTTGTCTTCACGGTCAGCTTGCGGGCCGTCACCCGGTTAAAAAAAGGTATCCGCATGGGTACGCCGGGCGATGGTGGAGAAAAGGGAAGAAACGCCGCTGGCTGCAAGCAACGCTGTTTCCAGCGACCCCTGGTCCACGCACTGGCCGCTCGGAACGGGCGTAGGTTACCGGCGTGCGACCGCCTGGTTCCACCAGCGCTTGAACCGCGACGGGTGCGCCGCTTTCTTGCCGGCGGGAAGCAGCATGAGCGACACTTCGCGGCCTTCGCCCAAGCTCAGCTCTTCGGCTTGGTAGCCCGCGTACGCGTATTGCAGCTTCGCGGCCTGGCCTTGTGGTATGCGCAGCAGGTAGTCGCCCTCGGCGTTGGTGCCCACGCCGCGGCCGGTGGTGCGGTCAATGACCGTAGCGCCCACTAGGGGCTTGCCGTCTTCGTCGAGGATGCGGCCGCTCACCGTGTACGTGGCAAAAGCGGCCGCGTTTGGAGCCGCCAACGCGGAGGCGGCGGTCGAAAGCCCCGGGTTGCTGGCCGGACCGGAAGCGGCCATCACCATACCACTCAGCAGCAGGCCGACGATGGCCACGGCCACGGCCCGCTGCCGAATGCGCTTGGGCTGCGCTTTCATTGACTCAAACTGCCGTTGGACCCACCCAATGGGTTTTACCTGGTGGCCCGTTTGGTGGAGTTGGTTGAAGCGCTCCAACGCGGCGCTGCCCATGGCCGGGCGGCGGCGGAGGTAGGCATCAACTTCGGCAGCGCGCGCGTCGGACAAATCACCGCGCAGATACGCGTCGCGGTAGGCCGGGAGCAAATCGCCCGTTTGGGGGTGGAAGGGAGCAGCAGTGATTTTCATAAACAAAAGGAGTAATGGTGAGAGTACTTGTTTTATCGATCCAAAAGCTTTCTAGTACTAAAGTAATACTTTCGATTAAGAAAGAAAAACAAACAATATTACTTCTTCGTTAACAGCACTCAAATATGACTTTCCGGATAATAGGACCATAAAAAAATTTCTGCGCGGTCCAAAACACTGGTGGGTTGCCGCTGGCTTGCCGGTGTTTCACAGCAAACGGCCGAATTATTAACCCTGCCCTTGGGCGCTAGCCAGGACCGTTGCTGGTATCGACATCTTTCCGTCAATAGCTTGCCATTACCGGCTGAATAGACCGTCTTTCCGCGCAGGTTTAGTGCTTCTGCCAAAACACATAAGTCCGGCTGCGCGGGTTGGTCCGTCTTAAAATCATAAAGCGTACTTGAATATTCTTTATAGTTACTTATACAGCATTTGTTGAATGTAAAATTTACTTGTTGAGGCTAGTTGCGTCCTCTTCATTTGCGCGTCGCAGTTTGCCCACCCGCTGGCCCTTCCTTACTTTGCAGTACCCCATCATTCTGGTCCCGTTCCCTCCATTGCTCGCTAAATGCAGACTTCTCTTCGAATTGAACTCAACGACAACCTGTATGCGCGCAACCCGGGCGACACGGAAATCGGCCGGCGCCTCCTGCTCGAAGGGGTGCAACTCATTGACGAGGCGGGGTTCGAGCAGTTCACATTCAAAAAACTGGCGCAGCGCATGGGGTCTTCAGAGGCCACCTTGTACCGCTACTTTGACAACAAGCACCAGCTGCTCAACTACCTGGTTTCCTGGTACTGGGCCTGGATGCGTTTCCAGATTGAGTACGTGACGCCCCACGCCGACGGACCGAAGGAAAAGCTGCACCTGATTTTTCAGGTGCTGGCGGGCGTGAACCGGACCACGCCGGCGGTGGCCGAGCTCGACGACATGGCCCTGGCGCGCATCGTAATACGGGAAGGCTCAAAGTCCTACCTAACGCACGCGGTGGACGAGAACAACAAGGCCGGGTATTTTCAGGAGTACAAGAAGCTGGCGCGCCACATCGCCGTCGTGGTCCGGGAACTGCGCCCGGACTATGCCTACCCGGTGGCGCTGGTGAGCACCGTGATGGAGGCTGCCCGCAAGCAGCTGTTCTTTGCCGAGCACCTGCCCTCGCTCACCGAGGCAAGCGAGTTCAGCGACTCCCCCGTGAAAATCTGCGAGTTCCTGGAAGATGTCGTGTTCAGTACCCTCGCGGGTTCCCGCCAACGCACGCCGGGCAATCGGGCGGCGGGCGGCGGCAAGTAGGCAGTCTTGGAGAGCATCAAAAAGTGTGGGGCAGGTGGACCGTATCCGAGGGATAAGGGCGAGAAGTGTCTGCTGGGCGCAGTGCTTTCGCCCACCAAGACGGCTTGACAAGCTGACCAGCGCGGCGGTTGAACTGTCACTGCCCCACACTTTTTGATGCTCTCTACTTGTAGGGGTCCTCTCAGAAAACGGAAAATATAGCACGTTAGGGTAAAAGTGAGGCAAAAAATGGCTTGACTAACTTGTTTAAGCGCTCGGCTTCGACAAAGCAAAGATTTGCCACGCGCCCTGGCCGACGACGGCAAAAACTATCAGGCCAATCATTGGAGAGCATCGAAAAGTGTGGGGCAGTCCAGTTCACTGACCCCACGGCCACCATGGGGCCAGCCCTGTCTGCATCCGCTCAGCCTAGTTGCCCCACACTTTTTGATGCTCTCCCAAGTACGGCTTCCCAAGTTAGCCGAAGAAGGTGATTACCCTCTACTGTCCCATGCTTTTTAATGCTCTCCAACAACTTCACAAGAGTGCCTGCTCCTTACGAATGCTGCACGATGGCCAGATACAATGGCAAGCCCACGGTGATGTTGAGGGGAAACGTGACGCCTAGGGCCATGGGCAGGTACAGGCCGGGGTCGGCGCGGGGCGCGACCAGGCGCATGGCAGCCGGTACGGCAATGTAGGAGGCGCTGGCCGCCAGGATGGCGAACAGGAAGCGGTTGCCCACGCTGTCGGTGACGAGGTGGCTGGCAGCGGCCACCAGGCAGCCGTTGAGCAGGGGCACAAGCACGGCAAAGGCCGTGACGAAGCCGCCGTAGCGCCGGAAAGCGGCGAAGCGCCGGGCCGTGACCATGCCCATCTCCAGCAGAAAAATAGCCAGAAATCCCTTAAAGAGGTCAGTGGTGAAGGGCTTGATGCCGTCGGCTTGCTTGGTATCGGCTACCAGGCCGATAACCAGGCTGCCGAGCACCAGCAGTACGCTGCCATTGGTGAAGGCATGGTGTGCGACCATGCCCAGGCCGGGCCGCGGCTCGTCGGGAGCGGGGGCTTCAAAGCGCTTCATCAACACCACGCCGGCGATGATGGCGGGGG
>JANXUO010000557.1 GCA_025356245.1 Hymenobacter sp. | reverse complement strand
GACACCCCGTACACGTTGCTGCCCGGCCCCGTGAGCTGCACCTGGTACCAGATGCTGGGCAGGTTGAGCTGCAGGTGCGGGTCGTTGGCCAGGATGGGGAAGCCGCTGGCCGATTTGGACCCGCTCACGGCAAAGTTGTTCGAGCCCAGGTCGGGCGCGGGGGCGTCGGGTCGGGGCTGGCCAGCTAAGGGTGAGGGAACTGTGCTGGACGGCCCAGAATTGGAGCTGCGCGTTACTTCGCCCTGCGCCAAGCCAGGGCTCGGCGGGGCAGGCACGGGCAGCGGCGTGAAGTCGAGCGGGGTGCCGGGCGGGATGACGGGGTCTTCGCGGCGCGGATAGTCCGGGAAAAGGTCGTTTACCACGGCCGCGCCGTACTGCCGGCGGATGTTGCTCATCCGCATATCATCCGAGCGGCCGGTCAAATCGAAGGCCATGTACTTCAAAATCAACACGCTTTTCAGCGGCGTCCACGGCTCCGGGGCGTAGTCGAGCAGCTTGTACTCGAAGGGTCGGGTGGCGGGCGTGAGCTGCGCAATGTAGGCATTTACGCCGTCGGCGTAGGCCGTGAGCACCTCCCGGCTTACGGGGTCGGCCAAGGCGGTGGCCAACGACTTCTCCGCCCCGAACCCCAGGCCCATGCGCCGGAAAAACCGGTCGGTTTCGAGCCGGGCCGGGCCGACAATCTCGGCCAGCCGCCCGCCGGCTACGTGGGCCACGAAATCCATCTGCCACAGCCGGTCGCGGGCCGTGAGGTAGCCCTGGGCCAGGTACAGGTCGTGGTTGTTGGCGGCGAAGATGTGCGGCACCCGGCGCGCATCGTAGCACACCGAGGCGGCGGCCCGCAGCCCCGGCACGCGCAACGGCTGCCGGGCCGCCGGGCTGCTGGCCGCTTCGGCGTTGCGCCACAGCCCCTGGTACGGGCTAAACAGCTTGCCGAACGGCGGCGTGGTACCCAGGCGCGTGTGCAACGCCCAAACCAGGGCACCGGCCAAAAGCACTATCAGCAAAGCGCGAAAACGAGCGGACATAGAAAACGGCACTTCGGGGCGTAAGAAACGCCCTAAAAGTACCGTTAAATTGAGTGACCAGGCACCGCTTGGTGGGTGCGGCCCTGTCGCTATCGTAGGGCCACTTCGCGCACCAACCCGCCAATGCCCCATAGCAGCAGGCGGCGGCGCAGGGCTTCGGCCTGAGGCCGCTCGCCGTAGGTGCCAACCAGTACTCGGGCGCGTTGGCGGCCGTCGAGCAGGTCGTCCGAGATTTCGACGCTCAAGCTAGGGTCAAGCGCCTGAATTTTGGCTTGCATGGCTTGGGCGTTGGCCACCTCGGTGAAAGAGCCGGCCTGCACAAGGAAGTTGGTAGGGCAGGTTACCGACGTGGCCGTGGGCTCGGGCGTAGTGCCTTCTACCCGAAGCAAGGCGGCCAGGGCCGCAATCTGGGCCAGCGTGGCGGGCAACAGCGGCTCGGCTACGTCGTAGGTAGTATAAGCGGCGTCGGGGTGCGGGTCGGCGGCGTAGAGCTTGGCCAGGTTTTCGGGAGTCGTGGCGGGGCCCAGGGGCGCGTCGTTGTCCACCACTTCGGCAATGACGGTGGCGGCGCCGCATTCTATCAGGCCCAGGGGGCGGGCGGCAATCTCGCTGAGGTCGATGATGCGCTGATGGCGGAAGGGGCCGCGGTCGGTAACCCGCACAATGACGGATTTACCGTTTTTCACGCTCGTGACGCGCAACCGGGTGCCGAAGGGCAGCGTTTTATGGGCGCAAGTGTACGCAAACCGGTTGTAACGCTCGTCGCTCGCGGTCCGCATTCCCTGAAAGTAGCTGCCGTACCACGAAGCACGGCCTCGCATAACGGTGGTGCTGTTGGCCGTGCGGGGCTCTAGCACGTGCTTGCAATGATGACTCATGCGATACACATACTTGGCGCGTTTGACCTTAGCCAGGCCGGGCACGCTCAACAACAAAAGCAGCAAAAAGGAAAGGACGGAAGCAGGGCGAGCGAATAAAATCATGCGGGCAATCGGATGGTGACTGCGACAAAATTACCCGTCGCACCAAGCGCTTGCTAAGTTTTGGGTGGGCGATGCCAACTGAACTAGTCGAAAAAATGTCTTATTTCGAGAAATCTTGCACTAAATTTATTCCACTGCGGCGCTACCAAATCAGGCTTGGGAAGCCCTGGAAGTATTTTTTCGTAAAATCAGGGCCAGCTATTGCACGGGTCAGAAAATTAGATTATGCGACGGGTACAAAATTTTGGCGTTGTCGGTGGCCAAAGCTCATATCGCGGGTTGCACAAGTCGGCTTTTCTTCGTAAGACTTAAAGCCCGACTTTAACCTCGTTTTCCTTCCCCTCCCCGGTCCCTTGCCGCTACCTTTGTCCCCATGGATTTTGGCCGTTTGCCCGACCTGCACCAGGTCAATTTTTCGCTCCCGCCCGACCACCCCGCCACTGCCCGGCTCCTCACCCGCGCCCGCGCCACGCAGCCCAACCCACCCGCGCTGTACGTGGGCTGCCCCATCTGGACGAACAAAGAATGGCTCGGCAGCTACTTTCCCCTAGGCATTAAAGAGCCCGACTACCTGCACTACTACGCCCAGCAGTTCAATAGCTTGGAGCTGAACACGACGCACTACCGCATCCCCGACGCGCCCACCGTGCGGCGCTGGCGCGAAGCTGTGGGGCCGGGCTTCAAATTCTGCCCCAAGCTGCCCCGCGCCATCAGCCACGACAAGCAGCTGTTCGACGCCGATGCGCTGGCCCTCAGCTTCGCCCGCGCCATCGAGGGGCTGGACGACCGCCTGGGTTGGGCCTTTTTGCAGCTGCCGCCCCACTTCGGCCCCGAGCATTTGCTGCGCCTCGAACGCTTTTTGGTCGATTGGCCCGCCCACGTGCCGCTGGCCGTGGAGCTGCGCCACCCCCGCTGGTTTGCCGACCACGCCCTGGCCGACACGGTGTTTTCCCTGCTCGAAGCCCTCAACAAAACCCTCGTCATCAGCGACGTGGCCGGGCGGCGCGACGTGCTGGCCATGCGCCTCACCACGCCCACGGCGTTTATCCGCTTCAACGGCCACGGCCTGCACAGCACCGACTACCAGCGTGCCGACGCCTGGGCCGAGCGCCTCGCCGCCTGGTACGCCCAGGGCCTGCACACGGCCTACGTCTTCATTCACCAGCGCGACGTGCGCCACGCCCCGGTGTGGACGCAGCACTTCCTGGCCCGGATGCGCGAACTAACGGGCCTGCGGGTGGCCCCGCCGTTCATCATCCCGCAAGCGGTGCAGGGGAGCTTGTTTTAGCAGGTTGTTTTTGCGTCTGGGCTTGGTTCAGCAGCAATACACAAACGATGCCGACAGCGTGAGCGGCGGGCGCATCACAAATGAAGGGCGTCTAAATATTGAGGAATTTCGGGGCAGTTGTGACAACACTGGCACAAGTTGCCAGTCAGGCGGTTCGACCATTGGAGAAAGCCAAAATCCTGCGCGTAGCCAGTCGATATACATTCGGGGCTAACAAATTAAAATAAAATTTGCCGGTGCAAATAATGCTGCTTACATTGCCGCGTATTCGGCCGAATGCACCCGTTGAATCTCCCTCCACTTTTACCAACTGACCCATGAAAAAATCATTATTGGCAGGGGTGAGCTTGCTCTCTCTCTCTCTCTCTCTCTCTGCGCTAGTTTCGGCGTGATGGCGCAATCCACCATTCCGGGGGTGTTGCCATCGACAGATGAGTACGCGGCGGCACCCCATCCAACCGTCAAGTTCGAACGCATCCGGCACACCGGCACCGATGCACTGCCCTACGACAACCCGAACAGCCAAATTGACCCGCTGAGTGGTAACACCATGCAGGTGATGACCTGGGACGAAGGCAACGAAGTTTACTTATCCTGGGATTTTTTCCAGGACGGCCCTTCGCCCAACACGCCGAATGTGCCTTTGGCGGGCATCCCAGGCCCGGCCGTGAAAGGGTATCTATTGCTGGCCATCCAAGCGCCCAACGCAGGCCCCGACGGGCCAGACCCCGACGTGGTGCTGGCTTACCACGACAATCCTGCTACGAATCAGAAAGAACTGTACGCAAATCTGTTGTATATCAGCGACAAACATACGCAGTACGCGGTGTATTTGTGGAATGCAACCGCCCGTACCTTTCGCATTCAGCCGGGATTTCCCGTGCAGCTGGGCGATGCACGATATACGCACTCATACCCCAACATTGACGCGAACAGCGATGGTTTAGTGGCCATTACCTGGCAGCAAACGATTACAGATAGAGTAACGGTGACGGTAGTGTCCACCAGCAACTACTTCCCTTCCTACACCACCGTCCCACCCCTGGATGTCACGTTCGGCCGGTCGGTACTAGCGGCGGGCGACGTGACGGGCCAGCTACTGCCGTGCTACCGCGACCCGCAACGCGGGCACTACGGGGTGTACGTTCGCAACCCGCCTAAAGGACTGTTGGAGCAAACCCTACACCCGGACGTGGCCATTTCCGAGGGAAACGACCAGCAAGCCATCATTTCCTCCACCTACATCCGGCATTACGTGGACGGGCGAGAGTCGTTCAGCATTGTGAATGAACTGGACATTGTGCAGACGCGCTACAACGTGTGCCAAGACGCTGCCAACGAAAACAACCCGCAGGGTGCTCATCTGTTGTCGCAACTGGCAGAGTATTCCTGGCCCTACAGCAACAACGATGTAATAGGTTCGCCGCGCATCGCAGCCACTCCACTACCCGCCACCACGCAGGTTGGAGGCGTTTATTACGACACCGATGTGGAGGTTGCCGTAGACCGTACCCGGCAAGACTGTGGCCCAACGCGCTACGACATCTGGAATTTCGGAAAGTCGGCGGGAGCTTTCCGTAGCACCTACACCTTGATAAGCCCCATTGGCGACCCCAACCTGATTCGTTCGGTAGAGCCCGCCATTGCGTACTCCTGGCCGGTGTTTTACCGCACGGGTTACTACATTCCCTACACAGTTTCCTGGACAGGGGGTGCTGGCTACAAGAACGGCGACGGCGATGACATCTGGGCCGCTACGCTCAATCAAGGCACTCACGTTTACAACGGGGCCATTGGGCCATTGGGGCAGCCCGCCTACTACAGCCGGGTCAATTTGCAGGGAAAAGGCACGCAAGCGGCGACCAGTATTGCCGGGCGGCACCTCATTGGCGACACCGTGGCGAAAAGCCCTGACCCCGACGCTTCGCCAACGGGCGTAACACCGGGCGGTACCCCCCATGTGCATTTGTGGTTTGATGCCCGTCTGCTGCAAGCCAGCTACCGTCGCTCTGGGCCAGAAGCTGGCGGGCCAACTCCATTGCGACCTGCTACAGGTGCTACCCCTTTGCTGGCTTACCCCAATCCAAGCGAGGGCGAGGTGGGCTTGCGGGTGCAGTTGCACAACGGTGAGAAGGTGCGTTCGTACCGGGTTTTTGATGGCATCGGCCGCCCGGTGGCCGACCTGCCGGTTAGCACATCGGGCGATGCCACTTGGAGGCCCGATGGTAATTTGCCCGCTGGCGTGTACACCGTGCGGGCTACCACCACGGAGCGCACGGTGAGTACCAAAGTCACCCGTAAATAATTTTTCAAGACACTGCTTTAGCCGCAACTCACTTACGAGTTGCGGCTAAATGCGTTTTCGCAAAACTGTCATGAATAATAAAATATGCATTCTGAATTTAAGATACGCGGGCGTGTTCATTGCTGCTTTGATATTGGCTGTGATGTCTGCAAAAGCTCAGGTGACTCGCTACACTTTTTCTCAAAGTCAAGGTACTTATGCACCCATCACTGGCGGCATTGTACTGGCGACAGCTGCGACTAACTACCCACCGAGTTACGGTGCGTTGAGCGGTACGGTGTATCGTCTTGCGGCGGGCAGCATACCCTTTGGATTTACGCTTAATGGCACTTCTTACACTGAATGCTACGTCACCAGTAGCGGCTACCTTACTTTTGGTGCAGTAGCGCCTTTCCGGCGTGATGTTCAAGCAGCCGACGGTTCGTTTTATGACGTGGAACATCCGCTCTCGCAGGCAAAAGGCACTGGATACGAAGGGGCAATAGCAGCTATGGCTGGGGACATTTTGGGCAACACCGATGCCGGTAACGAGGGGCAAATCCGGCATCAAACGGTAGGCGTATCTCCCAATCGCACATTTGTGGTGCAATGGAGCAGGATGCGTTTTTACGGTACTGCTGGGAGCTTAAATTTTCAAGTCAGACTACACGAAACCAGCAATATAATTGATTTAGTGTACGGACAGGTGCAAGCGACCAACAATGTTAGCGTACCCGTTACGAGAGCCCAAGTGGGCCTGCGCGGCTCCACACCCAACGACTGGCACAACCGCACCGGCACCTGGGCGGCCAGCACGGCGGGTTTGGCCAACACCGATACGCTTATTGTCAGCCCTTCTTCGGCACCCGTAGCGGGCCTTACCTATACGTTCACGCCTCCGGCGGCGCAGCCTTGCCCGCAGCCTTTCAGCCTGATAGCCACTCCTGCCGGGACACAAGCCCAGCTACGTTGGCGGGCGCAAGCCCCCAGCTCCGGCCCCTACACCGTGGTGTACGGCCTGGCGGGTTTTAACCCCGCTACGGGCGGGTTGGGCACCCAAACAGTACCGGGCACCAACGCCATCATTACGGGCCTCACGCCCCGCACCACCTACGACTTTTACGTGACGCAGCAATGCGGCGGCGCAGCGGGCACCTCGCCATTCAGCAACCCGCCGGGCCGCTTCCGCACCACCATTCTTAACGACGAACCGGTGGATGCCGTGCCGCTGCCAGTGGCGGCCACTTGTCAGCCAATAAGCGGCAACAGCGCCGGGGCCACCCGCACGGCGGGCAACGGCTACGACCCCTACCTGGACTGCAACGGCACCTCCCCCACCCGCGCCGATGCCGACGTGTGGTTTACGCTCACCACGGCCGCCAACGGCCCTGCCAGCACGGCCATGCAACTCACACCCAGCGGAAACGCAGCAGCAGCCGTGCGGGTGTTTCGCTCAGCAGGCGGGACCGCAGGGCCGTTTACGCAGCTTTATTGCAGCAGCGTAACTGGCGGCGGCGGCGGCGGCACGTTCGCACCCTTTGTACTGGCCGGACTGATGCCGAACACCACCTACTACGTCATGGTGTTTAACGCTGGTCAGGGCGGGCCAACCGGCGCTTTCACGCTTTGCGCTACCGTACCGCCCGCCTGCGGCGACCCGGTGAACGTGCTATCGGGCCTCACTACCGCCACAACCACCGCCACCATCACCTTTCAGCCCGGTGCCGGTGCTGTAGATTATACCCTGATGTTGACTCCACTTGGCGGCAGTGCTTTTGTAGTGACCCCGCGTCCCACGGGTGCCCCTATTTCATTGACCAATCTTACCCCGGCCACCACCTACACGGGCACCCTACAAGCCAACTGCGCCAGCGGGGGCGTGAGCGCCTCAGTGCCCGTCACGGTTCGCACCCGGCCCGTCAACGACGAGCCAGCCGGGGCTATAGCCTTGCCCATCAATAGTACTTGCCAGCCAGTGACTGGCTCTTGCAACAATGCATCCGTATCGGCTTCACGCGTTGGCTATTCATCGGGCTATCCTAACACGGGCTGCGGACGGGTGCAGCCTTACGATGTGTGGTACAGCTTCACAACCCCTACTACCGGTGCGGCCAGCCGGGCCGTGCGAATGCAGGTGACAGGTGCCGATGCCGGGCAAATGCGTGTGTTTGCCCGGCAGGGCACGGTCTATGCCCATTTGGCCTGCTCGGCTGCGGCCAGTGGCCCTGCGCCGTTTCTGGAC
The DNA here is from genome assembly GCA_025356245.1 of Hymenobacter sp. Taxonomy (GTDB): domain Bacteria; phylum Bacteroidota; class Bacteroidia; order Cytophagales; family Hymenobacteraceae; genus Hymenobacter. The sequence continues at coordinate 3,227 of JANXUO010000557.1, read as the reverse complement.
GTTGTTAATCTTAGCCCCGGTACCACTTATTACGTCGCCGTGGCCACCTACGGCCTGGCGATTGGAAGCGGACTGTTTACCATTTGTGCCACCGAGCCGCCCGCTTGCGGGGCACCACAAGGCGTGGGCGTAAGCAGCATCACCGCCACTACGGCCAACCTCACCTTTATTGCCGGTACGCCCGCCCCGGCGAGCACCGCCTACACCGTTACGCTCACGGCGCAGGGCGGGGTGCCCGCCACAATTACCAACTCCGGCAGCACGGGCAGCATCCCGCTTACGGGCTTGGTGGCAGGCACCTACTACACGGCCACCCTACAAGCTAACTGCGGGGCCACGGCGGGCCTGAGTGTGCCCGCCACGGTGCGCTTCCGCACCCCCGGTCCGCCAGCTAACAACTTGTGCGTCGATGCCGTGCTTTTGAACTGCACCAACACCCGCGCCACTGCCCTGCTGGCCGGCGCCACGGCCACGGGCTTGCCCGCCGCCACCTGCGGCGGGGTGCCGCCGCTCGGCCCCGGCCTGTGGTACCGTATTGTGGGCACCGGCGACGAAGTGACGGTGGACTTCTGTGCCGGCTTTGGCGACGACCCCGACCTGCAACTGCTCATCTACACCGGCTCCTGCACCGCCCTAACCTGCGTGGGCAGCAACGACGACAGCTACGGCTGCCACCGCCAACTGCCCGCCTACACCTTTGCCACCGTGGCTGGGCAGGATTATTACCTGCTGGTGGCCGACACTGGCCGCCCACCGAACGCCACCACCCCCAGCAGCGGCGAGTTCGATTTGGCCCTGCGCTGCACGGCCCCGGCCGCCGCTTGCCCCCCGCCCACCGGCCTGGCCGTGCAGGTGCTGAGCACCACGAGCGCTACCGTGACGTGGCAGCCCGCCGCCGGGCAACCGGCCTACCAGGTTATCTGGCAGCCCTTGGGTGTGCCGGGGCCAGCTCCGCTGGCGTATTCCGTCACCACCGCCACCGCCCACACGGTTACGGGCCTGCTGCCCAACACGCCCTACACCGTGAGCGTGACCACCCGCTGCCCTGGCCCTTCCATTGCGCCGCTACCGCGCTCGCGACCCGCCACCGCCGATTTCAGCACCATCCTCGGCACCCGCAACCCGGCCCTGGCTGCGCTGGTAGCGCTTTACCCCAACCCTACCCACGGCACGGCCACGCTAGAAGTACCGGCTGCCCTTCGCGGCACGGCCGGGGCCACGGCCACGCTCTACAACGCGCTGGGCCAAGCGGTGCGCCAGTTGGCGGTACTACCGGGCACCGCCCCAGTGCGCCTCGACGTGGTGGGCCTGCCCACCGGCCGCTACCTGTTGCGGCTCGCCACGCCACTGGGGGCCATCAGCAAAGCATTGGTGGTAGAGTGAGCTGTTTGGCTTGGTAAGCAACAGCGCCCCCGTCGCCCATTGGGGCAGCGGGGGCGTTATTGCGCCGAGGCCAGCAGCCGCATCATACGGCCAACACCTTTTCCAGCACGGCCCACACGTTCTCGGCCACCACACGCTGCCCGGCGGCGTTGGGATGCACACCATCGGGCAGGTTGAGCGCCCGCTGCCCCAGCACGCCGTGCAGCAAAAACGGCACGAAGGCCGCCCCCGTTGCTTCGGCCAGGGGGCGGAACAGGGCTTTGAAATCGCGGGCGTACTGCCCCAGCCAGTGCCCGCCCAGCGGGCCGAGGTCGAAAGGAAACTCCAGGCCTGCCACCACCAGTTGAGCCGCCGGGAACTGTTGCCTAACTGTCTGTAGGATGGCCGTCAGGTTGGCCGCCGTAGCCGTTACCGGAATGCTGCGCAGGCCGTCGTTGGGCCCCAGGGCCAGCACAAATACCTCGACGGGGCCACGGGCCAGCACCGCCGCCAGCCGGGCGCGGCCCCCGGCGCTGGTTTCGCCGCTCACGCCGTAGTTGAGGGCGCGGTAGGGCAAGCCCGCCGCGTCAAGCTTAAGCTGAATCTGGGCCGGGAAGCTGGCCCCGGCGGGTAGCCCGTAACCCGCCGTGAGACTGTCGCCGAAAAAAATAATTTGCTTCATGCAGTAGTTATGCGCTTTGCTGGCAGGGTTTACGGTGGCCTGCTCAATTGGCTGCAACAACACATAGCCCAAACGAGCCAGCGCGCCCAACAGCCACCTCATCCCAACCAAAAAAAGAACAACAGCTGCACAAGAAATACCAACGGCACCAACGGGTTAAATTTCAAAAACCGGGCGCGGTTGAACAGCAGCTGCATAAGCAAGGCCACAATAAACCAGTCGCGAAAGTTGCGGGCGGGGATGATGTCGGCCGCCCAGTGCCAGAAGTCGTAGTGGCTGGCCACGGGCTCGATGCACAGGTCGAAGCCCACCATGAGGGCGGCGGCCAGCACCGTGCGGGCCAGCTCGGGCAGCGGCAGGTAGCGGGCCAGGTTGCCACACAAGTACGTCATCACAAACCAATTGGCGCCAATCAAGTACGGCACGGCGTAGCCTTCGGCTTCCCAGCGGGGGCCGAGGGTGGCCCCGTAGGTGTAGTACCCGAAGAGCTTGTGCGTGGTCACGCCCACTACCTCAATGGCGAAGCCCAACACCGCCGTAAGCAGGGCAAAACGCCAGAACGCCGCCTTTGGCCCCGGCTGGAAGGCGGCCAGCAGCGCGGCCGTCAGCAAGAGCGTGAGCGGCGTGAACTGCAGATAAAAATCGGGGTTGTGGGAAAACCGCAGCCCCAGCAGGCCCACGGCGTGAAACAGCACCACTACGCCCTGCGCCACCCGCAGCCGGGTACTCGACCCAGGCGCAACAGCTATTTCATTTTCAGCTAATTCTATCATTGAAAACCATCACCGAACGTGGCCCGAAATCGGGCTTTACTCCGCATTAATTAAATCTGAAACGATGTTGGCCGACAACAAGCACAGCGGAATACCGCCCCCCGGATGCACCGAACCGCCGCAAAAGTATAACCCCCGCACCCGCCCCGAAAAGTTGGGGTGCCGCAAAAACGCCGCCAGCGCGTTGTTGCTGGAGCTGCCGTAGAGCGCCCCGCCCCACGACGACGTGTCGGCGGCAATGCCGGGGGGCGTCCACACCCGTTCGGCGCGGATGAGGGGGGCCACGTCCACGCCCAGGGCGCGGTGCAGGCGGCGCAGCACGGCGGCGCGGGTGTTGGCGGCCAAGGCCGGCCAGTCCTGGCCCTGGTCGTGGGGCACGTTCACCATCACAAACCAGTTTTCGTGGCCGG
>JANXUO010000540.1 GCA_025356245.1 Hymenobacter sp. | reverse complement strand
CCCGGCGGCGCGGGGGCTGTTTGCGGCGCTGGTGCCGCAGTCGCCCGAGCTGCTGGGCGTGGTGCTCGTCAACAACACCGAGGCCGAGGTGCTCTTTACCTACGCCGAAAGCACGGCGGCGCGGCCCTACCGCACCCTGGGCACCGGCGTGCTGGCCCCGCGCACGGCCAGCAAAAACCTGAGCTTTCTGCACCTCAAAGACTTTGAGGAGTGGCCAGCGCTGGTGTTTCAGTTGCTGCCCAGCCGCCCGGGTGCCGACACGGCCTACGAGCTGCTGACCAAGCGGCAGGCGTTTAAGGCGGCTACCTTTTACGGCAGCCGCCGCCCCGCCCCGGTCATCGAGAAGGAAGCCTACCTCTTCGCCCTCGACGAACAGCAGGCCGCCGCCCTCACGCCCGAGCGCCTGCTGGCCGCCGACGCGCCCGCCAGTATTACGCCGGTAACCGCCGCGCCCAAAGCCGCCCCGGCCAACGCCCCCAAGCCCGCCCCGGAGGCCCCCGCCCCCACCGTGCTCAACGCCGAAGCCCTACGCGCCCAGCTCAGCGGCGACGCGCCCCGGCCCGCAGTACCGGCCGTTCCGGCCAAGCCGCTGGTGGCCCCGCCTCACGAGGTCGATTTGCACCTGGAGGCCTTGCGACCCGACGCCCCGGCCGACCTATCGAACACGGCCATCATGCGCGAGCAACTCGACGCCTTCGAGGATGCACTGAGCCGCGCCCTGGCCACCGATATGCACGAAATCGTGTTCATCCACGGCACCGGCAACGGCACGTTGCGCAAGGAAATTCACCGCCAATTGAGCCGCAATAAGGACATCAAGTTTTTTGAGGACGCGCAAAAGGAGAAGTTTGGCTTCGGCGCCACGCTGGTCCGGCTGAAGTAGCCGCTTGCTTGAGAAATCGCCGATGAGCGTCAAAAAGCACAGCCAGCAGTCTCTAAAACGACTTTTGCCCTGACGCGGCACCCGCTACTCGCCGACTTTTGCGTATGGTGTGCCTCCTGCAATATGACACATTTGTGCTATAGCGCGGTGTTGTGTGGGGCGCTTCCTTTGTGGCGTTTGCCGGGCACTCCCTTTCGGGGTGCTTGGCCTGTTGCCCCCAGCCCCGCTTTTCTCACACTTCTCTGCAAGCAAAAATGCCCCCGGCCGTGTTGGCCGGGGGCATTTTTGTGGGCGGTGGTGTCCTCTGGCTTCCGACTGCTCAGTTGCCATTCAATCACGCGCGCTGAGCAAAGGCTTGGCGCTGCCCGGCAGTACCTTCGCCCCATGCGCCTCCTCCTCTTTCTAACGATTCTCACCCTGCCTGCCCTGGCCCAACCCGCGCTGCCCGTGCCCCGCAACGTGCAGGCCCTCTACACCAAGGGCACCCGCCAGGCCGACGGCCGCCCCGGCCCCCGCTACTGGCAAAACACTGCCGACTACACCCTGCAAGCCAGCTACGCCCCCACCACCCGCCTGCTCAGCGGCACCGTGGCGGTGGCCTACCGCAACCTCAGCCCCGACACCCTGCGCCAGCTCTGGCTCAAGCTCTACCCCAACCTCTACCAGCAGGGTGCCCCGCGCAGCAAGAGCTTTCGGCCCGAAGACCTGGGTGAGGGCATGGTCATCGAGGAGTTGACGCTGGATGGCGCGGCCGTGCCCCCCGCCCGCCGCGTGGCTGATGCCACCAACCTGCCCCTGGCCCTGGCCCGGCCTCTGCTGCCCGGCCAAAGCGTGCAACTCGTGGGCCGCTACCACTACACCCTCAACCAGGGCTCGCACCAGCGCACCGGCGAGGTGGCCCCCGGCACGGCCGCCTTCGTGGCCTACTTCTTCCCCCGCATTGCGGTGTACGACGACCTCGACGGCTGGAATAAAACGCCCTACACCGGCGAGCAGGAGTTCTACAACGACTTCGCCAACTTCTCGGCCGACATCACCGTGCCCCGGCACTTCGTGGTGTGGGCCACCGGCGACCTCAGCAACGCCGCCCAGGTGCTGGCCCCCCAGTACGCTCAGCGCCTGGCCGCCGCCGAAACGTCCGACGCCCTCACCGCCATCATAACCCCGGAAGATGCCGCCCGGCGCGACGTGACGGCCGCCAACCCCACCAACACCTGGCACTTCGAGGCCCGCAACGTGACGGACTTTGTGTTTGCCACCGCCGACCACTACGCCTGGCAGGCCAGCAGCCTCGTGGTGGACCCCGCCACCCAGCGCCGCACCCGCGTCGATGCCGTGTACAGCCCCCAGCACCGGGACTATGCCGAGGTGATTGATTTTGCCCGCCGCACGGTGCAGGCCATGAGCTACACCTTTCCCAAGTGGCCCTTCCCCTACGCCCACGAAACCGTGTTCGACGGCCTCGACCAAATGGAATACCCCATGATGGTGAACGACAACCCCGTGGCTACCCGCGCCGATGCCATCACCCTCACCGACCACGAGATTTTTCACACCATGTTCCCGTTTTACCTGGGCATCAACGAAACCAAGTACGGCTGGATGGACGAGGGCTGGGCCACCATCGGCGAGTGGCTCATCTCCGGCCTCATCGACCCCGCCCTGCCCCCCGACGACTACGGCATTGCCCCCTACGCCCGCGCCGCCGGCACCGAACTCGACTTGCCCATCCTCACCCCCAGCACCCAGCAGACCGGCAACACGCTCTTCCTCAACTCCTACCCCAAGCCCGCCCTGGGCTACCTGTACGTGAAGGATTTGCTCGGCGACACCCTCTTCACCAAAGCCCTGCACACCTACATCGGCAACTGGCAGGGCAAGCACCCCTTGCCCCTCGATTTTTTTAATGCCGTGAATACCGGCAGCGGCCGCAACCTCAACTGGTTCTGGCAGCGCTGGTTCTACGACGGCGGCTACCCCGACTTGGCCCTGGCCAGCGTCAGCCGGCACGGGGCCGCCGGCTACGCCGTCACCGTCGAGGCCAAAGGCAGCAAGCCCGTCCCCATCGACCTGACCGTGACCTACGCCGACGGCAGCACCGAAAAGCTGCACCGCAGCGTCGGCGTCTGGGAGTCAGGCACCCGCACCGTGCAGCTCCGGGTCGAAACCAAAAAGCTCGCCCGCCAGATGACCCTCGGCAGCACCTGGATACCCGACACCAACCCTGCGGACAATACCTGGCGCAAGTAGCCGCGCAACCGCTCAAAATTGCTCTTTCGGAGTTACACGCATTGCTATCATTGCTATCATTGCACTTTCGGAGTTACACTCCGAAAGCCACCTGTTGCGGAGTTGTACTCCGCGCCCCAGGCCGTCAACCCTCACCCCAACTCACCCCACAAATAGCACCTCAAGCAGCCCGCCTTGCTCGGCATAATTCGAAGCCGAGCTGTACAGGTAATGCTCTGCTTCGGCCACAATTTCAGCCCGCACTGGGTTCTGGTGCAAGTAATGCAGCTTCTGCAAGGTGAAGTCCACGCTCTGCAACTCCTTTGCCTCGTTGCCATCCTGCCAAAACTTAAACGTCTGGCTTTTGACGTTTACCCGTGCGTTGTAGCCGAAGCGGTGCAAGAGCCACTGCCGCCGGCTTTCGGGGTCGCGTTGCACGGCCTCGGTGATGGCGCGACTGGTGAAGCGCTTGAAATCCCGCAGAATATCCGACAGATTTTTACCTTCGGCGGCACGAGCAATCAGGTGCAGATGGTTGCTCATCAGGCACCAGGCATAAAGCTCCAACCCTTTCTGCTGCTGGCAGTACCGCAGGGCATCCACGATGATGCGCCGGTAGTTGGGTCGGGTAAACACGTCCACCCAATCAACCACCGTCATGGTCAGAAAGTAGATGTTATCGGCAAATATGCGGTTTTTCAGACCCATGCCGCCAAATTACAAGCCCCGCAGCAATTTCAGGTATTGCTCTTTCGGAGTTGCACTCCGAAAGTCGCCTGCTGCGGAGTTGTACTCCGCCCGTTAGGCCGTCACCGTTGCCAGGACCACCGTGCAGCGATTGGGGAGTGCAACTCCCCAGCAGGCGACTTTCGGAGTGTAACTCCGAAAGAGCTTGTGAGCTTGTGGTCATCAATCCCCAAGTACTCCAAACATCATGATGGCAAAAAGCAACAAGAGTAATCCCGAGATGATAGCAAGAGCAGTTGACCCACTGGCCAGCCCTACAGCGAACAGTAATAGACAGCCTACCCCAATCAGCACCAGCAAACGACCTAATCCATCGAGCGCATCGGCCGGCTGCTGGCGATTTCTGATTGGTGTTTTCTTCCACGGTCTGGTGGATTCCTTTATCTGAAGGGGTTGCAGCAGACTTGTCCGTCGGCGCAGGATTGCCGTCGCATATGGCTGGCGTCCCGGTTGACGCGGGCGCGGGGCCGCCGGATTAGCCGGTTGCTGTACAACCGAAGAGCCCAAGACAGGTCGGGCAGAATCGGTCGTTTGCGCCTGGCTTATTGGCTCGTCGGAATTATATGCCACGCTCGGGCTTGCCCGTTGAAGCTGAAACGCTGCCCGATTGGTTTGACAGGCGGCCAGGGAAACCAGCAGCCACCAACCGCTGCATCCAGCCCGACGGAAAAGCCTCACAAGTTGTGTCATGCAAACATTTAAAAAGGAAGACGGCCGCCCCAGATTCCACTGAGGCGGCCGTTTCGTTGCCGCTAAAACCCAAAAACTACTTCTGCGACACCTGCGCCGCGCCGCTCTCCTTCAACCGAATCAAGTTCAGCGCCGAGCCGGCTTTAAACCACTCGATTTGGCCCTCGTTGTAGGTGTGGTTCAACGTAATCAAATCGGTGTCGCCGTCGGCGTGGTGGAGGCGGGCTTGCAGGGGCTGGCCGGGGGCGAAGTGTTCGAGGCCGAGGATGTCGATGAGGTCGGCTTCTTCGATGAGGTCATAGTCGGCCTTGTTGGCGAAGGTGAGGCCGAGCATTCCTTGCTTCTTGAGGTTGGTTTCGTGGATGCGGGCGAAGCTTTTGACGATGACGGCCCGCACGCCGAGGAAGCGCGGCTCCATGGCGGCGTGCTCGCGCGAGCTGCCTTCGCCGTAGTTCTCGTCGCCAACCACCACGCTGCCGATGCCCATGGCCTTGTAGTTGCGGGCGGCCTGGGGCACGGTGGCGGTGCCGTCGCCGGGTGTCACGTAGTCCTGCACGGCGTTGGTGGCGCCGGTGAAGGCATTGGTGGCCCCAATCAGCATGTTGTTGCTGATGTTGTCGAGGTGGCCGCGGTATTTGAGCCAGGGGCCAGCCATCGAAATGTGGTCGGTCGTGCATTTGCCCTGGGCCTTGATGAGCAGGCGCAAACCTTTCAAATCAGTGCCTTCCCAGGCTTTGAACGGGGCCAGGAGTTGCAGGCGGTCGGAAGCGGTGCTGACCTGCACCTGCACCCCGGAGCCGTCGGCGGCGGGAGCCTGAAAACCAGCATCTTCGACGGCAAAACCGCGGGGGGGCATTTCCAGGCCCTGCGGCTCGTCGAGCATCACGGGGCCGTTGGTGCCGGGCAGCGTGTCGGTGAGCGGGTTAAAAGTCAGGTTGCCGGCGATGGCGAAGGCCGTCACGATTTCGGGCGAAGCTACGAAGGCGTGGGTGTTGGGGTTGCCATCGTTGCGCTTGGCAAAGTTGCGGTTGAAGCTCGTGATAATGGAGTTTTTGCGCTTCGGGTCGTCGGTGTGTCGCGCCCACTGCCCGATGCAGGGACCGCAGGCGTTGGCCAGCACCACGCCGCCCATCTGGGCGAAGGTGTCGAGCAGACCGTCGCGCTCCACGGTGTAGCGCACCAGCTCGGAGCCGGGCGTGATGGTGAACTCGGCATTGACGTGCAGCCCTTTGGCTACGGCCTGCCCGGCGATGGAAGCAGCGCGGGTGATGTCTTCGTAGCTCGAGTTGGTGCAGGAGCCGATGAGGCCGACTTCCAACTTTTCGGGCCAGCCGTGCTCGCGCACGGCGGCGGCAAACTGGCTGATGGGCCAGGCCGCGTCGGGCGTAAAAGGGCCGTTTACGTGCGGCTCCAACTCGCTCAAATTGATTTCGATGAGTTGGTCGTAGAAGCTGGCCGGGTCGGCGTACACCTCGTCGTCGGCCCGCAGGTGGGCGCCAATGGCGGCGGCGGCTTCGGCGATTTCGGCGCGGCCGGTGCCGCGCAGGTAGTCGCCCATCTTCTCGTCGTAGCCAAATACCGAGGTGGTGGCCCCGATTTCGGCCCCCATGTTGCAAATGGTACCTTTGCCGGTGGCGCTCAGGTTTTCGGCCCCTTCGCCGAAATACTCCACGATGGCCCCGGTGCCGCCCTTCACGGTCAGGATACCGGCCACTTTCAGGATAACGTCCTTGGCCGAAGTCCAGCCCGAGAGCTTGCCGGTGAGCTTCACGCCGATGACTTTCGGGAATTTCAATTCCCAGGCCATGCCCGCCATTACGTCCACGGCGTCGGCCCCGCCCACGCCGATGGCCACCATGCCCAGGCCGCCGGCGTTGGGGGTGTGCGAGTCGGTGCCAATCATCATGCCGCCCGGAAAGGCGTAGTTTTCCAGCACTACCTGGTGGATGATGCCCGCACCGGGCTTCCAGAAGCCAATGCCGTATTTGTTGGACACCGAGGCCAGGAAATCATACACTTCCTTGTTTTCGGTATTGGCTTCGGCCAGGTCTTCCACCGCGCCGCGTTGAGCCTGGATGAGGTGGTCGCAATGCACGGTGCTGGGCACGGCAACCGTGGGTTTGCCGGCCTGCATGAACTGCAAAAGGGCCATTTGGGCGGTGGCGTCCTGCATGGCCACGCGGTCGGGGGCAAAATCGACGTAGCTCACGCCGCGCTCGAAAGCTTGCGTCACCGCGCCGCCGTAAAGGTGGGCATAGAGGATTTTCTCGGTCAGGGTGAGCGGGCGGCCCACGGCGGTGCGGGCCGCTTCGATGCGGGTGCCCATGCCGGCGTACACGGCGCGAATCATTTCCAGGTCAAAAGCCATAGGAGTTCGGGAGTTGGGGGTGATGTGTGCAAATGTAAGGAACGGGATAGG
>JANXUO010000525.1 GCA_025356245.1 Hymenobacter sp. | reverse complement strand
ATGGTAATGGCCTCCTGGAAGCGCTTGGCTTCGTCGTAGCAGCCACGGGGACCCACGGGGTTCACGTTGCCGTAGTATTCCTCTACCTGAGGATGAACTTCGGGGTCGCCATAGACTTCAGACGTGCTGGCAATCAGCATTCGGGCGCCCTTCACCCGCGCCAGGCCCAGTAGGTTGTGAGTGCCAAGCGAGCCCACCTTCAGGGTTTGGATTGGAATTTTGAGGTAGTCAATCGGCGAGGCCGGCGAAGCAAAATGCAGGATGTAATCGAGCTTGCCGGGCACAAAAACGAACTTGCTGACATCGGCGTGGTGGAACTCGAAATCCTCTTTCCCAAACAGGTGCTCGATGTTCTGGAGCGAACCCGTAATCAGGTTGTCCATGGCAATGACGTGGTAGCCTTCAGCCATGAAACGGTCGCAGAGGTGCGAGCCGAGAAAACCGGCCCCGCCGGTGATGAGTACGCGCTTTTTTTCTGTTTCTGTAGTCATGTAATCGTTAGTCATGCTGAGCGCAGCCGAAGCACCTCGCCTGGGGCAGTACCTCAACCGGAAAAAAAATTAGTTACACCATGCGAGATGCTTCAACAAGCTCAGCATGATATTCTATTATCAAAAATTTAAGATTTCTCCTGATGGCCAGTTTTGATGCCGATGCAATGGTAGGCGAAGCCCATTTCTTTCAACTCGCTGGAATCATAGATGTTGCGGCCGTCAAATATTGTCTTTTGCTTGAGTAGGCGGCCTACTACCTCAAAATTGGGCGAGCGGAAGTCGGACCACTCCGTTACCACGAGCAGGGCGTCGGCGTCGAGCAGGGCATCGTATTCGTCTTTGGCGTAGGTGATGGTATCGTGCAAGGTGTGCCGGGCTTCGGGCATAGCCACAGGGTCGTAGGCCGATACAGTGCAGCCAGCGGCCAGCAGCTTTTCGATGATAACCAGCGACGGCGCCTCGCGCATATCGTCAGTTTTAGGCTTGAAACTCAGGCCCCATAGCGCAATTTTCAGGCCCTTAAGCTGACCATTGAAGTGGCGACTGAGCTTGTCGAACAGCACCGATTTCTGAGCGTCGTTCACCGATTCTACCGCTTGCAGCACTTGCATTCGGTAGCCATTTTCCTCAGCCGTTTTGATGAGGGCCTTTACATCCTTGGGGAAGCAGGAGCCGCCGTAACCGATGCCGGGGTAAATAAACTTGGTGCCGATGCGGGCATCGGAGCCAATGCCCCGGCGCACCATATTTACGTCGGCCCCCATAATCTCGCAGAGGTTGGCCACGTCGTTCATAAACGATATCTTGGTAGCCAGCATGGCGTTGGCCGCATATTTCGTCATCTCAGCCGACGGAATATCCATGAAAATAATGGGGTGGCCGTTGAGCAAAAAGGGCTTGTAAAGCTTGCGCATCACTTCTTCGGCCCGCTCCGACGATACCCCCACCACAATACGGTCGGGCTTCAAAAAGTCGTCGATGGCCGCGCCTTCCTTCAAAAATTCGGGGTTGGAGGCCACGTCGAAGTCAATGGCCTTGTGGCGTTTCACGAGCGCTTGCTCGATTTCGGCCCGCACTTTGGCGGCCGTGCCCACCGGCACCGTGCTTTTGGTGACGATAACGCCGTAGCTGTTCATGTGCTCGCCAATGCCCCTGGCCACGGCCAGCACGTACTTCAAATCGGCCGAGCCGTCTTCGCCGGGCGGGGTGCCTACCGCAATAAATGCCACGTCGCAGCCCGTGATGGCTTCAGCTAGATTGGTAGAGAAATGCAGGCGGCCTTTTTCGACGTTGCGCGTCACCATTTCCTCCAGGCCCGGCTCGTAAATCGGCAGGATGCCCTGGTGCAGGTTGTCGATTTTTTTCTGGTCAATGTCGATGCAGGTTACGTCAATGCCAACTTCGGCAAAGCACGTACCCGTTACCAATCCGACATAGCCGGTGCCTATTACTGCAATTTTCATTTAAAACTCAGTGAAGAATGAGGAGTGAGGAATGAAGAGTGAGGAGTTATAGCCTACGCTGTCAACTCCTCACTCTTCATTATTCGTCAAATTAAACCATGTATTTTTTCCACCAGGTTTGGAAGACAATCAGGCCCCAGATGCGGGCGTGGGCATCGCCGGGGTTACGGGAGAAAAGCTGGGTTTTGAGCTTGCGCACGGCATTCACGTCAAAAATGCCCTGGGCTTCCACGAAGCCGTCGGCCAGCAAATCGTCTTCGATGAGGGAGCGCAACTCGCCACGCATCCACTTGAGCAACGGCACCTCGAAGCCGTGCTTGGGGCGGTCGTAGAGTTCGGGCGGGAGCTCGCTCCGGAAGGCATCCTGCACGATTTTCTTCTTCATGCTACCATCAACCTTACTGCTGACAGGCAGCGAGAACGCGAAGTTGACCACCTTGTAATCAAGGAATGGGGTGCGTACTTCCAACGAGTTGGCCATGCTCATCAAGTCAACCTTGGTGAGCATGTCGTAGGGCAGCACCAGGTTCATATCGGTGAGCAGCACCTCATTGAGGTCGCCGCCGGGGTGCAGGTTTTCGAGGATGCTTTTGCGGCGCTTGTCGGCGAGCTTCTTGTTGGCTTTGAGCTGGCTGGCGGGGCTGAGCAGGGTACGGGCATCGGCCGCCGAAGTAAACGAGGCCCAGTCCCAGTAGCGGACTTTGGGGCCGGCCAGCATGCCGCGCGAAAACCGCTGGAGCTGCCGCACCCGGTTGCCAAAGGCAGAATTACGCGACTTGGGCAGGGCATCCCACACAAAACTGAGGGCCGTTACGGCCTCGGCCTTGAGGCCGCCCTGCCGCACGCGGTAGTCGCCCATGTGCTTGTTGTAGCCGCCAAAAAGCTCGTCGGCCCCATCGCCTGAGAGGGCCACCGTCACCTGCTGCCGGGTGCGCTGGCTGAGGATGTAAACGGCTAACGCCGAGGAGTCAGCAAACGGCTCGTCGAGGTAGTCGAGCATGTCGTGCAGGTGCTCGTAGAGGTCGTTATTGGTGAGGGAGAAGACGGTGTGGTTCGTTTTGTGGCGGGCCGCCACGAGGTTGGCGTACTTGGTTTCGTCAAAAAACGGCTCGTCCTTGAACCCGATGCTGAAGGTATTGAGATGGGGCGTGTGCCGGGTGGCCAACGCGGTAATGACGCTGGAGTCGATGCCGCCGCTGAGGAAAGCCCCGAGCGGCACGTCGGCCACCAGGCGGCGCTGTACGGCTCCGTCCATCAACTCTACCAGCTTGTGTTGCTGCTGCTCGTAGGTTAGCTTGTTTTTGGCGACTTTCTTGGGGTCGTAGGGTATTTTGTACCAGCGCTTGCCCACCACTTTGGTGCCTTTGATGAAAAGGTAGTGGCCAGGCAGCAGCTTTTTCACGCCCCGAAAGATGGTAGCAGGGCCAGGTATGTAGTTGAGCTGCAAGTAGTGGCTCAGGGCCGCAAAATCAATTTTGCGCGGAATACCCAGGGCCAGCAGCGACTTCATCTCGGAGGCGAAAGCCAGCTGGTCTTCGTCGCGGTAGATGAGTAAGGGTTTGACGCCGAACCGGTCGCGGGCAATGAAGAGGCTGTCCTCTTCTTTGTCGTAGATGGCGAGGCCAAAAAAGCCGTTAAGCTTTTTAAGAAAGCCGCGCCCTTCGGTAAGGTAGAGGTTGAGGATGACCTCGGTATCGGTTTGCGAATGGAAAACGATGCCGCGTTTGACGAGTTTGGCCCGCAGCTCCTGGAAGTTGAAAATCTCGCCGTTGAAAACGATGGTGTAGCGGCCCGAGCCATCGGTCATGGGCTGGTTGCCATCAGCCGAAAGGTCAAGAATGGCGAGGCGGCGGAAGCCCAGGCCCACACTTTCATAAACAAAATGCCCCTGTGAGTCAGGCCCCCGGCGCACAATGGCGTCGGTGGCAGCTTGCAGGCGGCTCAGGGTTTGGCGACCCGTATCGGTAAAGGCAAAAACGCCGGTAATTCCACACATAGGCTATCGGGGGCAAAGGTACGTTGAACAATGGTCAGGTAAGAGGCGCCGCCGGGGTGGTCCGGCGCAGCTGCAAGCAGCAGCGGCCCGGCACGAGGAGCGGCCAGCAGTCAGCAACGCACAGTAACCCGCAGGGGTTGCCAGCAGTACACACGCCAGTATTCACCTTTAACCTCTTTTAACCATGGCTTCTGAAAACCCCAGCCTCGACCAACAATTTCAGGCGGCGGTGGCCCAGGTAAACAACCTGCCCGACAACACCGCCCCGGCCCTCATGACCGACCTTTACGGCCTCTACAAACAAGCTACCGACGGCGACCATGACATGCCGAAGGGCGAGGTAGCAGCTGACGAAGCCGAAAAGCCCAGCGGCCCCGCCGGCCTCTCGCAGGCCCAGTGGGACTCGTGGAGCAAGTGCAAAGGCATGAGCCAAGAAGAAGCAAAGCGCCAGTACGTGAGCCGGACCAACGAGGCCGGCGGCAACCAGCCCAACGACGGCACCGGCGGCGGCAGCGTAGCAACCGATGCTCAAACCGGTGCCCCCACCAGCAGCACCGCCACCGGCGGCCTCCACGGCGACCTTGCGGCTGGTACGCCCTACGGCGGCGAGGATAAGCTGAAAGGCAAGCAGTAACTGACGTTATACAGTATGCTTATGGGTTTTTTTTGCTTGTTTGACATTTTTGAACCCTGCAGCTGGCCCAGGGCGTCGAGGGTCAGCGCAATTTGCTGGTAGTGTACGTGGTGCTGCTTGGGGGGTGAGGTTAATCCAGCGACCTTCGGCAGGGTTTTCACTGATGAGGCGGCCCGTTTGGTTGAGGCAGCGCTCGGGCAGTACGCCACAGGGCAGCAAGGACTCGGTGGCATCCACAAGAAGTTCTGGCCCCCGCCCAAAGGCACCAGTGCTACCGCGTCCGCCGCGGTGGGTATCCAAAAATATTTTGCGGGACAAGGCTCCGGTAAGGACGCTATAAACAGAATTTTAAGAAAAATTTTGACTTCCAGAAGCTGGGGCTTCATTCCGGCTTCATCCCTCAAAAAATCTTACCAGGGTTGAGGATGCCGTGCGGGTCAAACACCCGCTTGATGCCACGCATGAGCTGCAAGTTGGTTTCGGCCAAGGCAATGCCAATGTAGCCCTTCTGCACCAGCCCAATGCCGTGCTCGCCCGAAATGGTGCCGCCCAGCTGCACGCACAGCTCAAAAATTTCGCTGATGGGCTGGCGCAAGCCCACGTTCCACATCTCGTCGTCGAAGTCGCCCCGAATGATGTTGACGTGCAGGTTGCCATCGCCGGCATGGCCGTAGCACACGCTTTTGAAGCCGTAGCGCGCCCCAATTTCCTTCACGCCAGCCAACAACGTGGGCAGCTCGGCGCGGGGCACCACGGTATCTTCTTCTTTATAGACAGAATTGTAGCGCACGGCATTGCCGATGTTGCGGCGGATGCGCCACAGCTCATCCTTCTGGGTAGCGTTGTCAGCCAGCAGGATTTCGTCCACGTCGTAGGCTTCCAGCACGCCGTACACTTGTTCGGCTTCTTTGTATAGCTGGTCTAAGTCCTGGCCATCGAGCTCGATGAGGAGATGGGCTTTGATGTCGGCCGGCACGGCGAGGGGAATTTTGAGGTAGTCGCACGACCAGGCAATGGCCTCGCGCTCCATGAATTCCATGCCCGAGGGAATAATACCGGCCCGAAACACGGCCGACACGGCTTCGGCTGCCTGCGCCACCTGCCGGAAGGGTACCAGCATCAGGATGTTGTGCTTCGGATACGGCAGCAGCCGGAACACCACTTTGGTGATAATGCCCAGTGTGCCCTCCGAGCCCACCATGAGCTGGGTGAGGTTGTAGCCGGTGGCGTTTTTGAGGGTGTTGGCACCCGTCCAGATGACGTCGCCGGTGGGCAGCACTACTTGCAGGTTGAGCACATAGTCGCGGGTGGTGCCGTATTTTACGGCTTTGGGGCCGCCGCTGCTCTGGGCCAAGTTGCCGCCCAAAAAGCAAGAGCCCTTGCTGGCTGGGTCGGGCGGATAAAACAGGCCTACCTCGCGCACGGCGTTCTGAAACGCCTCCGTTACCACGCCCGGCTCGACGGTGGCTTGCAGGTTGCGCTCGTCAATCTGGATGATTTTGTTGAAACGCTCCATGCCCAGCACCACGCCTTTGCACACGGGCAGCGCCCCACCGCTCAGGCCCGTGCCCGCGCCCCGCGCCGTGACGGGCACCCGCGCTTCGTGGCAGAGCCGCAGGATGGCGCTCACTTCTTCCGGAGTGCTGGGCTTGAGCACGGCATCGGGCTCAAAATGAAGGTCTTCGGTGTGGTCGCGGCCGTAGTCGGCATAGGCGGCGGCCTCGGTGCGGGCAGCGGTGAAAACGTGGGCCTCCCCCACTATTTGCGCCAGTTGGGCAAGAAGTGCGGGGGTAAGGGCGTTGAAGGCAGCAACGGGCGCGGGGGCAAAATCAGTCGGCATGAGTGTAGTAACCGGCCCGCCCGGCACCGGGTTATCTTTGCAACCGATGCCAGGAAGGACAAGAAAAATGAGGAAAACGAGAATGCAAAGGTCGGGCGGCGGCTTGCTTTGTCTGCTGCTGCTGCTGTTGGCCGGCGGTTGCCACCGCAAGCTCAATTCCTATAACGGCGAGTACCGCTCGGCCCGCGAGATGGTGCGCCTCAAAAAAGCCGGGCGCGGTCCGAACGGCCGTCCGCTGGGCAAAACGAAGGAAAAAACCAAAAACAGCGGTGCGGGCGGCGCGGTCAAAACCGTGACTACCCGGCCCCGGCGCACGGGCAACGCCACGGGCACCCTGCGCGAGGTCATCGAAACGGCCCGCTCGTACCAAGGCACTCCTTATTTATACGGCGGCACCACCCGGCTGGGCCTCGACTGCTCGGGCCTGCTGCAAGTCTCTTTTGCCGAGGTGGGCGTCACCATTCCGCGCTCGTCAAACGAGCAAGCGCTATGGGGAGAACCCGTAAAATCCAGCGACTTACGTCCGGGCGACCTGGTTTTCTTCGGTGCTTCGCCCGGTGCCCGTAGCATCACCCATGTTGGCTTGGTGACGGTAGTTGACGCCGAGGGGGTGGAGTTCATTCACGCTTCAACTTCGTTGGGAGTAGTAGAAAACAGTTTAGAGTCAGACTATTACCTAAGCCGTTTCGTGCGAGCCGTGCGGCCCCGCTTGTGAGGCTTGCCTACTACCTTTGCGCCCGGTTTGACCATCGGTAACCTTGCCGTAACGCAGCAGGCGGGCCGTGGCCGTACCTTTGCCCCGCTTTTAATCAAGCCCCATTTTTTACCAAACCCCGTTGTATGAAACGCATACATTTACGCCACCTCTTGCTGGCCCTGCTGTTGCTCACCACCCGCCTGGGCTGGAGCCAGGGCGCTACCACCGCCGCCATGAGCGGCACCATTACCGACAGCAAGGGCGGGCCGTTGCCCGGTGCCACGGTAGTGGCCGTGCACACGCCCACCAACACCACCTACGGCGCGGGCACCAACGCCGACGGCCGCTTCAACATCCAGGGAATGCGCGTGGGCGGGCCGTACACGGTCAAAATCACCTTCGTGGGCTACCAGGACGTGAACCGCAGCGGCCTCAGCCTCACGCTGGCCGAAAACTTTCGCCTCGACGCCAAGCTCAGCGACGCCAACACGGCGTTGGGCGAAGTAGTGGTGACGGGCCGCCAGAACCCGGTCATCAATGCCGACCGCACCGGGGCCGCCACTACCGTGCAGCGCGAACAGATTGAGCGTTTGCCCACCATCAGCCGCTCGTTCGACGACATCACGCGCCTCACGCCGCAGGCCAGCGGGCAGTCGTTTGGCGGGCGCAACAACCTCTACAACAACATCACCATCGACGGGGCCATTTTCAACAACTCGTTTGGCCTGAGCGGCACCGTGGGCGGGCAGGCCGCCGCTCAGCCCATCTCGCTCGATGCCATCGACCAGATTCAGGTCAGCCTCGCGCCCTATGATGTGCGTCAAGGTTCGTTTACGGGCGCGGGCATCAACGCCGTGACGCGCTCGGGCAGCAACAAGGTAACGGGCTCGTTGTACTCCTTTTATCGTGACCAGGCCCTGGTGAGCAGCAAGGTGGGGAAACTCGACCAGGACTTTGGCGTTTTCAACCTCAAAAACTATGGCTTCCGTGTGGGCGGGCCGATTGTGAAAGACAAACTCTTTTTCTTTTTGAACGGCGAGGAAGAAACCCGCACCGACCCCAGCAGCACGTTTGCGGCCAGCCGGGCGGGGGCCAGCACGGGCACGGGTGTTTCGCAGGCCTCGGGCCGCGACCTCGACAACCTGAGCACTTTTCTGCAAACCAATTACGGCTACAACGCCGGGCCGTTCGAGAACTTCAGCCGCCGCACCTTCAGCCGCAAGGCCACGGCCAAGCTCGACTGGAACATCAACAACAGTAACCGTTTCAGCTTCAAGTACAACTACCTGCGCTCGTACCAGGACGTGGCCCCGAGCACCTCGGGCGCGCTGGCCAACGGCCGCAACCCCTCGCAGTTCGGCCTGCCGTTTTTCTCCTCGTACTATACCATCAACAACAACCTCGACTCGTACATCGCCGAACTCAACAGCACCGTGGGCAACCGCTTCGCCAACAACCTGACGGCGGGTTATCTGCGGGGCCGCGACTTCCGCACCAGCGTGGGCGGCAACCCGTTTCCGCTCGTTGATATTGGCACCGCCACCACCCGCACGGCCACCGGCGGCAACATCGGCGCGGCGGGCAGCGGCGTCAACCAGCTCACTTCCTTCGGCTACGAGCCCT
Source organism: Hymenobacter sp. (assembly GCA_025356245.1). Taxonomy (GTDB): domain Bacteria; phylum Bacteroidota; class Bacteroidia; order Cytophagales; family Hymenobacteraceae; genus Hymenobacter. The sequence goes on along the minus strand of JANXUO010000525.1, from coordinate 934 downwards.
TCACCGCCAATAACGTCCTCGATACCGACACTTACCAGTTCGGCGACAACTTCACGGCCTACCTGGGCAAGCACAATGTGACGGTGGGTACGTACAGCGAGTTGTACAAATTCTCCAACGGCTTTGCGCCCAACTACTTCGGGGCTTACCAGTTCAACGGCCTGGCTGATTTTTACGCCGCCGCCCGCACCACAGCTTCGCCCAACGGCTACGCTTTTGACCCCACCACCGGGGCCGTTACGCCGGCCGGGGCCGGCGTGGCGCTAGGCCAGCCCCAGCGCTACCAACTCCAGTACTCGGCCGCGCCTGGCGGCGCGTTTCCGTTCGCCGAAACCCGCGCTGCCCAAGTGGGCGTGTATGTCCAGGATGAGTACTCGCCCATTCCCAACTTGAAGGTGACGGTGGGCCTGCGCGGCGATTTGCCCATCATTTTCTCCGACATTGCCCGCAACACGACGGCAGCCAACCTTACCTTCCGCGACGGCCAGCGCATCGAAACCGACCTGGTACCGGAGCGCAAGGTCCTGTTCTCGCCCCGCGTGGGCTTCAACTGGGACGTGAACGACGACAAGAAAACCCAGCTGCGCGGCGGCACGGGCATCTTCACCGGCCGCATTCCGTTTGTGTGGCTCTCCAACCAAGCCGGCAACAACGGTGTGCTCTTCGGCTCCTTTGACCGCAACGCCGGCCAAGTGATATCCGCCGGCAACGCCTTCAGCCCGTCGGTGGATACGTACCGCCCCGAGGGCGCGGCGGCCAACGCAAGCTACAACCTGGCCATCACGGCCCGTAACTTTCAGTTCCCGCAGGTGTTTCGCAGCAACTTGGCCGTTGACCAGGAACTGCCGGGCGGCATCGTGGCCACCATCGAAGCCCTCTACACCAAGGACCTGAACGCGGTGTACTTCCAAAACATCAACCTGCCGCAGTCCAC
>JANXUO010000323.1 GCA_025356245.1 Hymenobacter sp. | reverse complement strand
AGCCTTGATGATGCCGGTTTTGCCGGGCAGCACGGGCGTTTTGGTCCAGTCGGGGGTGGTGCAGCCGCAGCTGGCCTGTACGTTGGCGATGACAACCGGGGCCGTACCGGTGTTCTTGAACTTGAACTCGTAGGTGGCCATGGTACCCTCTACCACGTTGCCGAAATCGTGCAGGTCTTTGTCGAAAGCGGTGGTACCCTGGGCGCGGGCCGCGAGGCTGCCAAGGCTGAAAAGAAGAAGGACGAGGAGGTTTTTCATTGCGTAATGGAGGTGTAAAAACAGCTCAAATATACGGCCGGGCGGGTGGGCTGCTATTGAGGCGGGCTTGTGGCGTAATTTTGCCGTACTGCCGTGGCGCGAGTGTGCAACCCGCGTCTGGTTTGAGGGTAGCAGCTTTGCCCTGCTGGCCTTGTTTCTACCCTACTTCGCGGGGGCAAAACCCGCGTTATCTCCGTCCCACCCGTCCCGTTTTTTATGTCGTTGCTTGCCCCCGTCACCCCGGCACCGGCGTTGCCCGCCGCCCTCACCCCCGCCGATTTGCTTGCCGATTACCGCTTGGCCTGGGAAAGTCGGCACGCCTCGCTGGCTGGCCGCAAGGAGGTTTTCATGGGCAAAGCCAAGTTCGGCATCTTCGGCGACGGCAAGGAGCTGCCGCAGCTGGCCATGGCCCGCGCCTTCCAGAACGGCGATTTCCGAGCCGGATATTACCGCGACCAAACCTTTATGGTGGCCATTGGTCAACTGACTTGGCAGCAATACTTTGCCCAGCTCTACGCCAACCCTGACATCGAGGCCGAGCCCGCCACTGGCGGCCGCGCCATGAACGGCCACTTTGCTACCCGCCTGCTGGACGAGGATGGCCAGTTTCTGCCCCAAACGGCCACCAAAAATTCCACCGCCGACATTTCGCCCACCGGCGGCCAGATGCCGCGCCTCGTGGGCCTGGCCTACGCCAGCAAGCTCTACCGCCAAAACCCCGAGCTGCACGACCGCCCCGAATTCTCGGTGAACGGCAACGAGGTAGCCTTCGGCACCATCGGCAACGCGAGCACGTCGGAAGGCATGTTTTTTGAGGCGCTGAACGCCGCCGGCGTCCTGCAAATTCCCATGCTCATGTCGGTGTGGGATGACCATTACGGCATCTCGGTGCCTGCTGAGTACCAGACCACCAAGCAGAGTATTTCGGCCATCCTGATGGGCTTGCAGCGCGAGGGTGAAGGCGAGCAGGGCTTCGAGATTTTTGTGGTGAAGGGCTGGGACTACCTGGCCCTGCTCGACGCCTACGACCGCGCCGCTGCTGTGTGCCGCGTCCAGCACGTGCCCTGCCTGATACACGTAACCGAGCTCACGCAGCCGCAGGGCCACAGCACCAGCGGCTCGCACGAGCGCTACAAATCGAAAGACCGCCTGAGCTGGGAGGAGGAGCACGACTGCCTCCGCAAGCTGCGCGAGTGGCTGCTGGCCGAAGGCTATGCCACGGACGATGAGCTGAATACCATCGAAAAACAAGCGGCCGACGTCATCAAGCAGGCCCGCACCGCCGCCTGGGCGGCCTTCTTCGAGCCCATCAAAACCGAGCGCGACGAAGTAGTGGCGCTACTCGACCGCCTGGCCGCCGCCACGGGCCAGGAAAACGCGCTGCACGAAACCATCGAGGCGCTGAAAACCAACCCCGTGCCTATTCGGGCCGACTCGGTGCGGGCTTTGCGCCGGGCGTTGCGGCCGTTGCGGGGCTTGCGCCACCCCGGCCGCCGCGCCGTCCAGCAAAAGCTCGAAGAGCTGCTGGCCGACAACGCCGACCGCTACAATTCGGGCCTTTTCAGCCAGAGCGAGCAAGCCGTGGGCAACATCGAGGAAGTGCCCGCCACCTACGCCGCCGATGCCCCCGTGGTGGACGGCCGCGAGGTGCTGCAAGCCTGCTTCGAGGCTAACTTCCGGCGCGACCCCACCATCTTCGCCATTGGCGAGGACGTGGGCAAGATTGGCGATGTGAACCAGGCGTTTGCGGGCTTGCAGGAGAAGTTTGGCGAGCTGCGCGTCACCGATACCGGCATCCGCGAATGCACCATCGTGGGCCAGGGCATTGGCGCGGCCTTGCGCGGCTTGCGGCCCATCACCGAAATCCAATACCTTGATTACCTGCTGTATGCCATCCAGATTCTGAGCGACGATCTGGCCTGCCTGCAATACCGCACCAAGGGTGGCCAAAAGGCCCCGCTCATCGTGCGCACCCGCGGCCACCGGCTGGAGGGCATCTGGCACTCGGGCTCGCCGATGCAGATGATTTTGGGTGCTATTCGCGGCATCCACCTCTGCGTGCCGCGCGACATGACGCAGGCCGCCGGCTTCTACAACACGCTGTTGCGCAGCGACGAACCCGCTATCGTCATCGAATGCCTCAACGGCTACCGTCTCAAGGAAAAAACGCCCGCCAACGTCGGCGAGTTTACGCTGCCGCTGGGCGTACCCGAAGTGCTGCGGGCGGGCACCGACGTGACGGTCGTCACCTACGGCTCGATGTGCCGCATCGTAATGGAAGCCGCCCGGCAGCTGGCCGAGTTCGGCATCTCGGTCGAAGTTATTGACGTTCAGACGCTTTTGCCCTTCGATACCAGCCACCTTATTGCCGACAGCCTGCGCAAAACCAGCCGCGTGGTTTTTGCTGACGAGGACGTGCCCGGCGGCGGCACCGCCTACCTGATGCAGCAAGTGCTGGACGACCAGAACGGCTACCAGCTCCTCGACTCGCCACCGCGCTGCCTGGCCGCCCAGGCCCACCGCCCCGCCTATAGCTCTGATGGCGACTACTTCAGCAAGCCCAACGTCGAGGATGTGTTCGACACGGTATACGAGTTAATGAGCGAGGTGCGGCCGGAGGATTTTCCGGCAATTTATTGATGCATGTCTGACTGCCGTTTGCCTGATGGCTAGCGCGGCGGAATGATAATGCTACTGGTGGTGATGGTGTTGCTCTCGTGCAGGGCCCGGTCGGTGATAGAGACTTCAAACCGTACTTCATCGCCGGGAAAAAAAGGAGAACCGAGCCCAAAGCTAAAGCTCCGCGTGATAGTGCCTTTGAGGGGCGCGGGCTTGGTGTCGGCGGCAGTCAGGCGCAGGTAGCGGCCGCTATACCCGCCGGGAGTGGCACGCGAATCTGGTAGTTTCTCAAACACGCCGGTAGCGCGATTTTTCAGGTAGGGCTGAACGAAGTAGTTGTTATTGTAGCGATTAAGCGTTTTATCCGCGTTTTTGTAGGCGAAAGGATATGCGGTATCGGCTGGCAGTACGCCCAACGGGCCGCCCAGCCCCAAGTCGCCGTCGCCGTCCTGAAACTTGGCCTTAACACGCACCGAATCGAAAGGAAATCTGGATGGCCCGCGATATGAAATCAAGGTGATATCTTCGAATTCGATGTTGGGCTCCACTGCGTAATCGGGGGCCTTGAGGCAACTGCTAAGAAATAAGGCGCTGGCCACTACGGTTGCGGCCCGGCTCCAAAAAGAGAATTTGCGCATCGTCATCGTGCTTGTTAGAAAAAGTATCGGCCAGGGCCGGTATTTGCCCCGGCGGCCCGAAGGTACGGGCCGGTTTTGCAACGCGGC
>JANXUO010000321.1 GCA_025356245.1 Hymenobacter sp. | reverse complement strand
GGCCGGAATACGTAACACCAGTGTTACGTATTCCGGCCCCGCTTATTTTATTCTTAACCGTACATTGGCCCCCAACCTCAAGCAGCCTGCCCCACGGCCTGCCTACATTTTGCCGAGCTTCGCCAGCAGCGGCCCTGGCTTGGTTTCGTGGTCAGCCTTGACGACCCCGTTCTCCTTCCAGAACATGGTGCAACCGCCTTTGCCAATTGGTTGAGGTTTGCCGGAGGCATCAACGGTGTAGTGGCCTTCGGTGAACAGCGCCACCCGGATTTTTTCGGGCATATCCTCCACTTCCGACAGGCCGTAGAGCTTGGTGCGGATGGCTTCGTCCATCAGGTGCTTGCCCTTGGGGTCGATGGCCCAAAGGGTTTTTTTGCCCCAGAGCAAAAAGTCGGGGTAAAACGTGTTGCCTTGCTCGCCCAATACCGGAATGGGAATGCCGTAGCCCATGCGCGAGGGGTTGCGGCACCAGGCCAGGCCCAACTGGTCGAGGGCGGCGGCCACCACCACCTCAAACGGGTTCAGGCCGTTGTATTCGGCGTGCAGGGCGTGGGTGTAGGCCCGCACTTTGTGGCGTTCGTTGCGGGCGGCGTTTTCGGTTTGCAGGTCGGGGGCCGTCAGGTTGAACGGGCCGACGGTGTAGGGGTCGGGTTCGTAGTCGAGGCGGAAAACGGCGTTTAGCTTTTGCTGAATAAGCGGTAGCTGCTCGTTGAGTTGGCGCATGGCAGTAGAGTTGTACTGAATGCGCTGCCGCATTTTTTTGTCGCCGCTTACTTGATAAAACCGGGTGCCGCCCTTGCCGATGATGCGGGTGTCGATGCCCGCCAGGCGGTTGGAGAGGTAGCCCCACACCGACACGTCGGCGTTTTCGGCCCGGCGCTCCACTTTTTCCAGCGTCCCGTCTTCCTCGTTGCGGTGCATATCAAGCACTTTGGTGCGTACCTGCCCCTGCGCCTTGCGGTCGTCGTCGTGGTAGGTGCTTACCCGGTCAAGCAAAATGTTGTCGAGCAGGGCCAGGTCTTCGCCAAACGATTCCATGACGACGGCGATGGTTTTGGGGGTTTTGACGGGCACCATCCGCGACTTTTTGGGGCTGCTGGCACTGCTGATGCTGATGACGTCGTAGCCCTGCTGCCCCAGGTCGTGCTGCGTGGCCTGCACCAGCGTGGCAAAGTCCTCGTCGGGCACGTTGAAGTAGAAATACGCCGAATTCAAGTCGTCGTCGGCAAAGGGCGTGGCGTTGGGCTGGCGCACAAACCGGCCGATTTTCTGCGAAATATCCGTCGCCGACTTGCCCGCCCCGTCCAGGTACGCCACGTAGGCCCAGGGTTCGTCCCAGCCTTCGCGCAGGGCCAGGTTCCAAATGATGTGGGTGTAACCGGCGGCCCGCAGTTGGTCGGGGGTTTGGCCGGCCTTTTTGGTGTCCACCAGCATGGCCCAGTTGGCGGCGTAGCCCTCCTGGGTGGCGGCGGCAATGTTGGCATCCACGTTGGCCAAATGCACGGCAATGCTGGCCGGGGGCACACCCAGCTCGGTTAGGGCGGCCCACACTTCCAGCCCGGCCAGCGTCGAGTTCACCACGCCGCACCAGATGGGGCCGGCGGGGCCGCTCACCTTGTGGCGCAGCTCCTGCCACTTGGCGTGGGCGTCCTGCACGGCGGCCCGGCGGGTGGTGTTGCAGTCCACGAGGTAAAGGCGTGTTTTGAGCAGGCCCGCCTTCACCACTTCGCGCGTGTCCACGCGCACGGTTTGCCGGTTCAGGGCTTCGAGTTGTTCGGCGGGGCCGTCGCCGGGCAGCAGGTCGGTCAGGGTTTCGGGCAGCGGCGAGGCCGAAGCCAGCACGAAGGCGCGGGGGTTTAGCTCGGTCAGGCGCTCAAACTGCTTGGCCGTGGTGCCGTGGGCTTCGTCGTACACAATATACAGGGGGCGTTGGCGCGGGTCGGGGCCGCGGTTGGCCAACATTTCCCAGTAGCTCGTGCCGCCCCGGTCTTTGTGGATGTTGAGGCCGTCCTTGCTTTTGTCGGCCCGGTTGAAGAGCGCGGCCGTGCCCAGCAGCACCGTCAGGCCCGTGCGGGCCGTGAGCAGTTCGGTCCAGTCGTTGGCCGACAAATTATTGAGTTCCCGGACGGTGGTCGTGTCGGGCAGCAGCCCGGCGTAGCTGCCGCCGGCGCTCAGGTTGGCGGCGGTTTGGGCAATGACGGCGCCCCGGTTGGTGGTCCACAAAATGATGGCATCGCCCAGCGTGGCCGCCAGCAAGGCCAGCACGGGCGTTTTGCCGCTGCCCGTGATGGCCTTGAGCCGGCAAATAAACGGGTACGGCTGCCCGCCCTTGCGCTGGTACACGGCCTCGAAGGGCGCGTTGGGGTAGGTGTGCAGCATCTGCGCCAGTTCGTCGGCGGCCCGGAGCTGAAACGGTTTGAGGGTGTCGCGGGTGAGGGGCATCGGGCGGGCTAATCTTCGGTTTCTTCTTCTTCGAGCAGGTTGAGGCGGGCCAGCAGCGAATCGGGGATTTGCTGGAAGCGGTAGAGCGCGTCGTTGATGGGCGAGGTGTTGGCCACGGCGTAGATGTACACCGGCTTCGTGACCCCGGCCCGCGTGGCCTCCTCCATTATCTTGGCCCGGATGGCTTTGGTCAGGTGCTGCAACTGGCCCCGGTGGGCGGCTTTGCCTTCTTCCCACACCAGCGCAATGCCGAAGCCCAGGCGGGTGCGCCCAATCAGGTAC
>JANXUO010000500.1 GCA_025356245.1 Hymenobacter sp. | reverse complement strand
CCCCAGCACAACAGTCGTAGCCAACGCAAGCCGTTCAGCGGGCAGTGGCCGGACGAACCCTTCGGGAATTCGCCCGACCACTACCCTACCACAACCACCGCGCCCACGGGCACAAAAAAAGCCCCGCCAATGGCGGGGCTTTTTGCTAATCAAGCAAGCCGAAAGCTTACTTTTTCTTGGCCGGAGCCGCCTTCTTGGCAGCGGCCGGAGCGGCTTTCTTGGCGGCCGGGGCAGCCTTCTTGGCAGCCGGGGCAGCAGCGCCTGCTTTGGCGTCGTTCTTCATGTTCTGCACTTCCAGGCGGATGCTCTGGGCGTGATTTTTCAGCTCCTGCATCCCTTTGCGAACGCGGGTGCCGGCGGCCGAATTGTTCTTGTCGTACGACTTGTCGAAATCGTCCTCCAGCGAGTGGATGAGGTCTTTCAGGGTCTTGAAGGGGTTTGCCATTTGGTTGGTTTGGGGGTTTGGGTGAAAAAAGTGAATGCTTTTCGCGGCCCTAATATACAGGCAAATTCAATACAAGCAAGTTTTCAGGTTCTTTTTAAAACCTTGTTTTGCGCCAGCCCAGGGCGTTTTTTGGCGAAAATTTCCTTATTTAGCCATTATTGCGCCGATAGGCCAGTACGGAATAATGCAAAAAAAGCGTTGGCCGCCCTCGGGGCAGCCAACGCTTTTTCGGTTATTTGACCCTCCCAACGCTATTGTTAAGCCGGCACGGCCGTCAGCGGCGTTTTGCTGTAGACGCCTTTGTCGAGCTTGGCGGCCACGGCTTCAAAGGCCGCAATGGTTTGGGCCACGTCGGCCAGCGTGTGCACGGCCGTCGGGATGAGGCGCAGCATAATCACGCCCTTGGGCACCACCGGATACACCACAATGGAGCAGAAAACCCCGTGATTCTCACGCAAATCGAACGTCAGGGCCGTGGCATCGGGAATTTCGCCGTTGAGCAGCACCGGCGTCACCGGCGACTCGGTGGTGCCGATGTTGAAGCCTTTTTCGCGCAGCCCGCTTTGCAGCGCCCGCACGATGGTCCAGAGGTTTTCGCGCAGCTGGGGTTGGCTCCGCATCAGCTCCAGACGCTTGAGGGCCCCCACCACCAGCGGCATCGGCAAGGATTTGGCGAAAATCTGGCTCCGCATGTTGTAGCGCAAATATTCAATAACGCTTTCCGGCCCCGCCACAAACGCGCCGATGCTGGCCATGCTCTTGGCGAAGGTGTAAAAAATTACGTCCACGCCCGCTTCGCAGGCCAAATGTTCGGCCGTGCCCGCCCCGGTGGGGCCCATGGTGCCGAAGCCGTGGGCGTCGTCGACGAAGATGCGGAAGTCGAATTTCTTCTTCAATTCCACAATCTCGCGCAGCTTGCCCAGGTTGCCCGACATGCCAAACATGCCCTCGGTGATGACGAGGATGCCGCCGCCGGTTTCGTCGGTGATGCGCTTGGCGCGGACGAGCTGCTTTTCGAGGTTCTCGACGTTGTTGTGCGGAAACACGAAGCGCTTGCCCTGGTGCAGCCGCACCCCGTCGATAATGCAGGCGTGCGACTCAGCGTCGTACACAATCACGTCGTGGCGGCTCACCAGCGCATCGATGATGCTCACCACGCCCTGGTAGCCGAAGTTGAGGAGCAGCGCGGCGGGCTTGTGCACAAAGTCGCCCAGCTCGTTTTCGAGCTGCTCGTGCAGGGTGCTGTTGCCGCTCATGATGCGGGCGCCCATGGGGTAGGCCATGCCGTAGTCGGTGGCCCCGTCGATGTCGGCCTGCCGCACGTCGGGGTGGTTGGCCAGGCCCAGGTAGTTGTTGAGGCTCCAGGTGAGGACTTCCTTGCCCCGGAACATCATGCGCGGGTTAATCTGGCCTTCGAGCTTGGGAAAGGTGAAGTAGCCGTGCGCGTAGTGCGAGTGCGAGCCCAGGGGGCCGCGGTTGGCCGAAATCCGGTCAAAAATATCCACTGAAAAACGGGGGTAAAAGGTGAAGAAGAAGCACTGCTGAAAGGCCCCGGCCCGGCGGCCGGCGGCCGGCCCAATCGCCGCCGCCGGCCCAAACCGTAAAGGTACGGCCAGCCCGACGATGCGCATAATCTGGGGTTACAGAACCAGCGCACCCGCAAGGGGTTTTCGGAGTGCCGGGTTTGGGTGGTTTATTTGCAGCAACGGTACTCCCAACAAAAGGAAAGCCAATCAATCAGCGCTTCCACCATGCGTTTGCTACTGCTCTTGCTCCTGCTGCCCTGGGCGGCCCCGGCCCAGGAACTGCCCCCGCCCGGCGGCTGGCCCCTGCGCCCCGTACCCGAGCTGCGGGCCGTGCCCGAGCCACCGGGCGGACTGGTGCCCTACCGGCAGGGCAAGCTGTGGGGCTTTGCCGATACGACCGGGCGGGTGTGGATTCGGCCGGTGTTTGAGACGGAGCCACCGCGTTTTGGGGCGGGGCTGCTGCTGCTGGCGCAGTACACGCCAAAGCGACCTAAGGGCCGCTACAAGCACCGGCCCCGCATCGCCAAGGGCCCCAAACAATTGCTACATAAATGGAACGAGCGCTACGGCCGCCTGTTTCCGGGCGATGGGGGGGAAACCAGATTGATAGTACCTGACCGCAAATCACGGCAGGCCGAGCCCGCATGGCTACTCAATGCCCACGGCGAGCAGCTGCTGGCTCAGCCCAACGAGGCCATTGTGCCGGCCGCAAAGGACAGCTGGCGGGCCGCGTCCCGGTCGGCGCTTCTGCCCGAGCAGCCCGAGCTGGTGGCCATCGAAACCCGCGAATTGGAGCCCGAATGGCAACGCCCGGGCCAAACATTTACGGCGGCGCTGGGCAACCGGGCCGCGACCATCCCTCCCCGGCTCCAGCGCCGCCGAGCCTTCGAGTTTGACCACGACTTTAGCGCTTTTCAGGCTAGTGGCCCGCGCTTGTACGCAGCGAGTAAGGTGAACTGGCTGTTTCCGCACCGCATGGTGTGGGCTAATGGCCGCTGCGGCGACCGCCGCCAAGTGCGGTATGTCCGCTACCGACATAAGGGCCGCGAAGCCCTGTTTGATGCGCGGGGCCGACGCCTCACCGACTACCGCTACGCTGGCATGAAGCGCCTGCTGCCCCTGCACATTGCCTACTGGCACCGGACGCCCGACCGATACGAAGACGACCAAGCCGCCGACTCCTCGGGCCTGCCGCGCGGCTACGAATTGCGGGAAGACTTCAACGGGCCCGCCCGCCGCTACGGTCTACTCGACCGGCAGGGCCGCGAAATCACCCCGCCGTTGTATGCACGCATGGCAGCTGTGGGCCCCAATAGCCTTTGGGTAGTAGCCGTGCAGCAAAATAGGCTGCATTATGGGTTGATTGATACACTGGGCCACTACCTGCTGCCCCTCAGCCCCCAGCCCATCAGCCTCCCCGATGCGGCCGGGCTGTTGCGCCGTGCCAGCAGCGCTCCGCTCTTTGTTGATGAATCGTTTCGGGAGTATGGGAGCCCCGCACGTTACCCCGATACAGCTACCGTGCAGTACCTGTGGTCCGATGGTCGCCCGGCCTTCGCGGGCCGTTTCACGCGGGCCGATGCGTTCTGGCAAGGCCGGGCGCTGGTGCAGCAGGCTAACCGGTTTGGCTTGCTCGACACGCTGGGCCGCTGGATACTCCTCCCACAGCCGGAGAAATTACGACACTTCCTTTATTCTACTCCACTCCATAATCAGTGGGATATCACCGACCCGCTTGAGCTATTTGATTCTTTCAGCAGTGAGGGCCAGCGCCGCGATGGCGGGTATACCCCCCTACCTAACCAGCCGCCGCTGCTGCTCGTTTACGCACCGACCCAGGGCTATGGCCTACGGGACGGCCGGACGGGACAGTTGCTGGTGCCCGCTGAGTTCGACAAGCGCCCCGAGCAATGGTATGGTGGCGTGGTAGGCCAGCGCCGAGGTCAGCCGCTGGGCTATTCCTACTCCGGCCAGTCCTTCAACCCCAACCTACTTACCAGCTACCCGCTCGGCGTATGGAAGCCCTTGCCCTACGGGCACGCCTACCGCCCCCTGCTGCAACGCACCGAGCAAGGCTGGCGCACCCGCGGCGGCCGGCAGTTGTGGGAGGACTAGCCCAACCCGCGCGCCCGGCGCTAGTATCTTCGCCCGCTCCCACCTTGCCGGCGCCTGGCCGCCGGCTATGCTTTCTTCCGAATGAAAAAAATTACCAAGCTGCTCGTCGCCAACCGGGGCGAAATTGCCCTGCGCATCCTGCGCTCGGCCAAAGAAATGGGCATCGCCACGGTGGCCATCTTCTCCGAAGCCGACCGCAACGCCCTGCACGTGCGCTACGCCGACGAGGCCGTGTGCGTAGGCCCGCCCGCCTCGAAGGACAGCTACCTGCGGGGCGATAAAATCATCAAAATCTGCCAGAAGTTAGGCGTCGATGCCATTCACCCCGGCTATGGGTTTCTGAGCGAGAATGCGGGCTTTGCCCGCGCCGTGCGCGAGGCGGGGCTGATTTTCGTGGGGCCTTCGCCCGAGGCGATGGAAATAATGGGCGACAAGCTCTCGGCCAAGCAGGCGGTGAAGGCCTATAACATTCCGCTGGTGCCGGGCACCGACGAGGCCATTTCGGACGTGCCGGCCGCCAAGCGGATTGCCGAAGAAGTGGGCTTTCCCATCCTGATAAAAGCCTCGGCCGGCGGCGGCGGCAAGGGGATGCGAATGGTGAATAATTCGGCCGAGTTTGAGGAGCAGATGCAGCTGGCCATCAACGAAGCGGTGTCGGCGTTTGGCGACGGGGCGGTGTTCATCGAGAAGTTCGTGAGCGGCCCGCGCCACATCGAAATCCAGGTGCTGGGCGACGAGCACGGCAACATCGTCCACCTGTTCGAGCGCGAGTGCAGCATTCAGCGGCGGCACCAGAAGGTGATTGAGGAAGCGCCGTCGTCGGTGCTCACGCCCGCGCTGCGGGCCGAGATGGGCCGCTGCGCCGTGGACGTGGCCCGCGCCTGCAACTACGCCGGGGCGGGCACGGTGGAGTTTTTGCTGGATGATAAGCACAACTTCTACTTCCTCGAAATGAACACCCGCCTGCAAGTGGAGCACCCCGTAACGGAGTGCATCACGGGCCTCGACCTGGTGAAGGAGCAAATCCGCGTCGCCGAAGGCCAGCCCCTGCCCTTCCGGCAAGAGGACCTGACCATCACCGGCCACGCCCTGGAGCTGCGCGTGTACGCCGAAGACCCCCAGAACAACTTCCTGCCCGACATCGGCACCCTCACCACCTACGTGCGCCCCCAGGGCCCCGGCGTGCGGGTAGACGACGGCTTCGAGCAGGGCATGGACATCCCGATTTACTACGACCCGATGATTGCCAAGCTCGTCACCTTCGGGGCCGACCGCGCCGAGGCCATCGCCCGGATGCTGCGCGCCATCGAAGAATATAAAATCACGGGCATCGAAACCACCCTGGCCTTCGGCACCTACGTGCTGACCCACCCGGCCTTCGTGAGCGGCAACTTCGACACCAACTTCATCAAAGACCATTTCTCGCCCGCCGACCTCGCCCCCCAGGCACCCGACGAGGCCACGGCCCAGGTAGCCGCCGCCCTGGGCGCGATGCTGCTGGAAACCCGGAAGCCCAAAGCCCCCGCCGCCACGGCCGAAACGGGCGGCGCGGCCGCTTCGGGCTGGCGGCGCAACCGGCTGGGGGTGCGGTAAGGGCGTGAAGCATGAACCAGTCTTTCTACAACTTTACCATCGGGGCCGATGCCCTTCGCTTCACCTTCATCAGCGAAGGGCCGCGCCCGGTGGAGAAAGTGGTGCTGTACACTGACACTGATTGGCCCGACTTTTACATTCTGTCGCTGGCTGACCTGGAACCGGACGGAGAACTCAATTATTTGTCGGCCCGCAACAACGGTGATTTGGAACGCATCATGGCAACGGTGGCCCAGACCCTGCTTGCTTTTTTCGCCCACTACCCCGCCGCTCAGGTTGCATTCGCCGGCAGTACACCGTCGCGCACCCGGCTCTACCAAATTGTGCTGGCGCGCGAACTGCAGGCGGCCTCGGATAAATTCGTAATTTCGGGGCTTCTAAACGAGGCCATCGTGCCGTTCGTGACGAACCAGACCTGCGACGGTTTCGTTGTTTCGCTTCCCCCTTCAGCTGGAGTATCATGAAGACGCAAATTTTGAAAACTGCCCCCGATGACTCGCCGAAGAAGAAACGTGCAGCGTTTGCTTCCGAAGCCGAGTTTATAGCAGCCGAGCGGAAGCGGTTCCAGGAAGTTTTTGGGAACGTGGATTGGGAAAAGGCCCGTAAAGACGGGCTTATCCGTTAAGCGTTTTCATGCTGGTGAAACTCCTCACCCCAGCCGACTACGAGCAAGCCCTAACGCAATTTGAGCAACTGCTCGACCACGCGCCCGAAAACACCGCCGCCATTGTGGCGCTGCGCGACGCCATTGCCGCTTACGAACGCAGCCAGGGCTACGAGCTGCCGCCGCCCCAAACCCTGGTGGGCCGCCTGGAGCTGGAGATGTACCGCCGCCGCCTGAACAAAAGCAAGCTGGCGGCCTTGCTCGAAATTTCGGCCTCGCGCATGAGCGACGTGTTTCAAGGCCGGCGCATCAACCTGGACCTGGCCAAACGGCTGCACCAAAAGCTGGGCATCCCCGGCGACTTCATTCTGGAGGTGGCTTAGCGCGGGCTTTCGTAGAGCGGGGCGATGACAGCGCGGCCAGTAGGTGGCGCAATGAAGGCAGCACAGCCGCGCGGGGTGTGGGAATGGCCCCGATTTTCCCAGACATCCTGCCCGACCCCGCGGATATTCTACTCGGCCTTTACGATATCCTACATGGTACCGTAGATATCCTACTTGGCACAAAATATATTCTACTTGGGGGTGCCGACACCCTGCTTGGCCTTGAAGATATTTTACTCGGCCTGAAAGATATCCTACTCGGTGGGCTGGAACGCTGACTGGCTATTTTGGGGGAAAGCAGGATGGCAATGCCGGAAAGCCAGACTATACGCGGCGGGCTATTATATTTGGTTGCCGGGCCAGCCGTGAGGGCGGGTGAGGCGCTTCTTTTCACCCCCTTACCCCCCAAAGTGATGACGGATGATGATGTAAACTACTGGAACATGGCCCGCGAGGTACGCAAGCTGCTGGGCGCGGCCCGCCCGCAGTGGGAGCCGCTTTATCAAAAGCTGGTGCCGGACTACGCCCGGCTCGACACCGCGCTGGGGAGCCTCGACGGCAAGCTGCAAAAGCTGACCGGCCAGGGCAGCACCGGCTTCACGCGGGCCAAGGACCAGGCCGAAATCCGCACCCTCGACGCGGCCGTGCCGGTGCTGCAAGGCCTCAAGGCGCTGGCCCACGACGGCGAACACCCCACCCTGGCGAAGCTGGCCAAGCACACCCGCAGCAGCCTCGACGACCTGCGCGGCCCCACCCAGGTGGCGGCCCTCGAAGAGCTGCACACCCAGGCCGTGGCCTTCGCCACCGACCTGGCCGGCGAAATGGTGAGCGCCACCATCACCAAAAAGCTGGGCGACGAAATTGCGCTGTACAAGCCGCTGCTGGGCACCCCAAACGAGCAAATCCACAGCACCAGCCTGCTGCGCGACGACTCGGTGGCGCTCATCGGCGAAGCCCGCAAGGCCCTCAAGGGCCTCGACATCCGGGTGCCCAACCTCAAAAGCGCCCTGCCCGATTTGGTGGCCGCGTACGCCAAAGCCCGCCAGATTAACGACGCGGGGCACGGACCGAAGAATGCCGGGACGACTCCGCAGGCGTAGGTTGGTTTGGTGCTATGTAGAACGGCCCCGGCTGCGATTGCAGTCGGGGCCGTTTTGTTAATTGGTATTGCGGTACGCGCAATTGAATCTGAATTGCACGGCATCTTGCAAACGTTTTGGCGTATTGATTTAACGCCGACGTTTAGTTTTAGCTTTTGATGAGATAGTGGGCAATTGCTCGGGCAAGGCAGGGAGAGCGGCCTGTTGCTTGGCGGCACTATTAACGAGGTTTTGAAATTCCTGCGTTAGTTCAGCGTACGTTTTTTCACCAGTCTCAAAATAGCCGTTGCTGTGAGTGGCACTATAGCCAGAAGCCTTGCTTCGCCGTACGAGACGTCGGCTAGCTACATACACCACCACGCTTTTGCCTCGGATTTGGTCACCTGTGTTTAGGTGCGCTTTTTCATTGTAAGCGCATTCTTTAGGGTTGCGCTCCTTGGTGATTTTAGCTAAACTGTCACGTTCACATGTGTACCGAATGCATACACCAACATCACCGTGGCTAATAAGTGTGGAAGGCACTATTTTTCGACCATGCACTTCGGCCGAAGCACACGCGAGTGCCGCCGGCATGAAAAATAATTCAGCGGCCACCAGACAAACGAATAGATTGATGAGCTTCAGTTCGCAACTTATGTAATTGCTCTGGCTTAACTCCGAACAGTTCTGCTACTTCATGCACATCGAGTGAACTTCCCAAAGCCCGCACAATATCATGAATGGCTTCGGCTTCTAGTGAATCGCAAACATCTTTAAACAAAATAACATACTCTCCCTCACGCGTGGTCAGGGTTTCCTCAAACTCGTCTTCGGTGATGTCCTCCTGTAGCAATTCAATGTTAAGTTGCAAAAAATTAATGCGTTTGTAAAGGTTCTGGACTGCTCGCTTCCATAGACCCTCACGACAATGATGGCGGCTAAATTCGTGATATACGTAACCGACCATGTCCATACGTTCAGCATAATTTATGCTCACGCGGTCGTGACTATGATAAACTCTATACGCTAGGTTGCGTTCACCCTTCTCGGGGAGAATGAGTTCCAAATTACCGTATGTGCGGCGTGTAGCTTTGTAAGCTGCCGGCGCTGCATAGTGAGAGGCTTCGACGGCTTCCGTGCTGAATATTGGCAAGGAACCATATTCGCCGTAAGTTGAATTATTCATTTTCGTTTGTTATTGTCAGTAGATATTCTCTTTTGACGGTCTTTTATTTCGTCAATCGACTCCTGCAAAACCTCAATGAGTGCTTCAGCTGCCGGAATGTTAATAAGGAACGAATTATGAATCTCTCGAACCCATCCCATTTTTCCGATGTCTTCCATCATACCGCCGGTACCATCAGGAGCGGCAGTAAGTTCCGCTTTCTCTGGAAAACCTTTGCGCTCAACATACCCGACTACGTTGATAGAGCCTTCAGGTGTGGGTGCCGCAAACAAGCCCGTCAAGTAACTTGTTCGCAAATCAGAAGGCGACACATAATCAAGGGTAGCCAGAACTTTTGGCTTTAAATTAGCGGTGCCGGCCGGCTTGAGCGATTTCATACTGGTTGGTGTTTGTTCAACAAACATACAACCCAACCCAGCTACAAGTTGCCAAGTTGCTTCATTTCGCAGGCGCGCAATATCATCAAAAATATTATTGCTTCCACCTTTGAACACTGCGTGAGCATACACCGCTAACAACGAAGCTGTTTAGAAAGTCAGCGGCAGGAGGTAGAGGCGCAATAGTTGGAGCCTCTCGCTGAACGAAATCGTTGAAAAAGCGCCCGCGAGGAAACTCCAACTATTGCGCCTCTACTTCCCGACGTGATTTTGCCGACTTTCTAAACAGCTTCAACGGAATTAGGACACCGTTTTCTTAATCCGCGCATCAAACTCAAAAAAAATTCCCCCACCCGGCACTGCGTAGCGGCCCGAAACCGGTGTGGCGGGAGTTGCGCCCGTAGGGGTGCTCGGGGGCGCTGCTGGCGGGCGGCTCCCGCCGCCCGGCGCTGGGCTGGCTGGTCTTCGCTTTAATGCGGCGAACAAAACAGGCATCATTCGCGTGATTTAGGGTGGCAAACTCTCCTAATTCGCGCGAATTAGGAGAGTGCCGTTTGGGCGCACTTACGCCAGGCCCTGCCGCTGCTCCCCCAACGCCCGATGCTCCACCCCCTCCGCACCTACCTCCACCGCTTCATTCCCAGCCTTCCCGATGCTGCCTGGGCGGCCCTGGAACCGGCGCTGCGGCCGTGCCAGCTGGCGCGGGGGGCGCACTTTGTGGCGGCGGGGCAGCGCCGGCCCGAGGTGGCCTTGCTGCTGCACGGGGCCTGCCGGATGTATTACCTGCTGGCTGATGGGGAGGAGCGCACCACCTACTTTTTCTTCGAAAACCACCTGCTGGCCGACTACCCCGGCTGCCTCACCGGGCAAGCCAGCCAACTCAGCATCCAGGCCCTGACGGATTGCGAGCTGGTGGTGTTCGACTACGCCGTGCTGCGGCGGCTCTACGACGAGTGGCCCATCTACGAGCGGTTTGGCCGCCTGCTGGCCGAGTACCACCTGCTGGGCACCGATGCCCGGCTGGTGGAGCAGCTCACCCTTTCGCCCGAAGCGCGGTACCGGGCCTTGCTCAGCAGCGGCAAAACCAAGATTATGGCACGCATCCCGCAGCACCTGGTGGCCAATTACCTCGGCATAACGCCGGTGTCGCTGAGCCGCATCCGGGCGCGGGTGGCGCGGGGCGGCCAGTAAATTTCTTAGCTTTTGTTATCGTGGCCGGGCCGGGGGCCGGGAGAATTTTGTGTATTCAGTTACCAACCCCCTCTCCCCATGAAAAACCTACTCAAAATTGAAGAACTGGCCGAGGCGCTGCTGGCCCTGGTGGTGTTTGCGCACCTGCCCTACGCCTGGTGGGTGCTGCCCGCCGCCTTCCTCCTCCCCGACCTGAGTGCGCTGGGCTACCTGGCCGGGCCGCAGGTGGGCGCGGCCTGCTACAACCTGGCCCACCACAAGGCGGTGGCCGTGGCGGTGGGCCTCGCCGGCCTGGCGCTGGGGCAGCCCGTGCTGCAGCTGGCGGGCACGGTGCTGTTCTTCCACAGCGCCTTCGACCGGCTGCTGGGCTACGGCCTGAAGTACGCGAGCAGCTTTCAGGACACGCACCTGGGGCGCATCGGCCGAGGGGTGGCCGCGTAGCTTACAGCAGCTCCCCCACTTCCCGCACGCCCACGGGGCGCTGCACCGTGAAGCCCTCGCCAAACTCGGCCCCGATGATGTGGCCGAACTCGCGGGCCCGCGCCTCCATGAAGCGGCCGAAGGCCTGGCTGGTGAGGTAGGTTTCGGGCTCGTCGCTTTCGGGGTTGAAAAACTGGCTTTTGAAGGCTTGGATGGCTTCCCACTTTCGGGGCCAGTACGCGGTGATATCGACCACAAAGGCGGGCGTGATTTGGCGGTCCTGAATGTAGTGGTAGAGGGTACGGGGCCGCCAGGGGGCTTGCGGCTGGCCGTCGTCACCGAGGGTTTCAATCATGCGCAGGCCGGCCAGGAAGCAGGCATCGCGGGCCAGCTCGGCCCCGCGGCCGTGGTCGGGGTGGCGGTCGTGGATGGCGTTGGCCAGCACCACGTCGGGCTGGTAGCGCCGGAGGGCCTGGATGAGCGGCAGCTGGTGCTCGCGGTCGTTACGAAAAAAGCCGTCGGGCAACCCCAGGTTTTCGCGGGCGCTCAGGCCCAGCACGGCGCTGGCGGCGGCGGCCTCGGCGGCGCGGGTGGCGGGGGTGCCGCGCGTGCCCAGCTCGCCGCGCGTAAAATCGACGATGCCGATGGTTTTGCCCGCCGCCGCCGCCGCCAGCAGCGTACCGGCGCAGGACATCTCCACGTCGTCGGGGTGGGCCCCCAGGGCCAGTACATCAAGCTTGGTCATAACGCAGTTGAGGGGGTTCGTGCTTGTAGCGCGCAGCGCCAGCTTCGCGTTGCCGGAACGGCAAATAATTGTGAGAACGACTGTACCGCGCAGCTCCGGCGGCGCGGCACACCGCCCCTTACTTCACCCGCAGGCGCTTGCCCGGCTGCAAGGTTTTCACCCCGGGGTTGAGGCTTTTGAGGCGGCTCAGCCCAATGCCGTACTTTTCGGCCACTTCCGAGAGCGTGTCGCCGGCGCGCACCTTGTGCAGCACCACCTGCCGGGCGGCCCGCACGTGCGGCGGCGCCCCGGCGCTGGTCCGCC
>JANXUO010000447.1 GCA_025356245.1 Hymenobacter sp. | reverse complement strand
CATCAACGACTTCAACTCGATTGACGAAGCCCAGCCCGAAGCCAACCGCTACAACTGGGGCTACGACCCGCTCAACTACTTCGTGCCCGAAGGCTCCTACGCCACCAACGCCGCCGACCCCGCCGTCCGCATCCGCGAGCTCAAGCAGCTGGTGCAAACCCTGCACGCCAACGAGCTGCGCCTGGTGGTGGACGTCGTCTTCAACCACACCGCCGACGCCGGCCGCAGCGCCTTCGAGCAGCTGGTGCCTGGCTACTACTACCGCCACCTGCCCAACGGCCGCCTCAGCAACGCCACCGCCTGCGGCAACGAGCTGGCCTCGGAGCGCCCCATGGTCCGCAAATTGGTTGTGGACTGCGTGGCGTTCTGGGCCAGCCACTACCACGTCGATGGCTTCCGCTTCGATTTGATGGGCGTGCTGGATTTGGAAACCATGCGGGCCGTGCGCGTGGCCCTGGACTTGCAGGACCACAGCATTTTCGTGTACGGCGAGGGCTGGGCGGCCGGCCCTTCGCCCCTGCCCGAGGCCCGCCGCGCCGTGAAGGTCAACCTGGCCGCCCTCCCCCGCACCGCCGCTTTTTGCGACGAGCTGCGCGACGGCGTTAAAGGCCACTACGCCCGCCAGCGCGAGCCCGGCTTTGCCGGCGGCCAGCCCGGCCTGGAGGAAAGCGTGAAATTCGGCATTGCCGGGGCCATGGCCCACCCGCAGCTCGACTATGCGCGCGTCAACTACAGCCGCACGCCCTGGGCCACCGCTCCCGACCAGTGCCTCAACTACGTGGCCTGCCACGACGACATGGTGCTCTGGGACAAGCTCGCCACCGCCCTCCCCGCCTACTCCGAAACCGAGCGCCTCGACCTCGACCTGCTCTGCGCCACCATCATTTTCACGGCGCAAGGCATTCCCTTTCTACCCATCGGCGACGAGTTTTTGCGCACCAAGCAGGGCGCGTCCAACTCCTACAACCTGCCCGATAGCATCAACCAGCTCGATTGGGGCCGCAAGGCGCAGTACCGCCCGGTGTTTGATTTTTACCGGAAGCTGATTGCGCTGCGGCGGGCGCACCCGGCGTTCCGGCTGCCCACGCAGGCGCTGGTGGCGGCGCATCTGGTTTTTGAACCCAACGCGCCCCCCGGCACCATTGCCTACGCGCTGCAAAACCACGCCGGGGGCGATGCCTGGGGCCGCATCGTGGTGCTGCTCAACGGCACCCGCGCCGTTGCGGCGCTGCCCGTGCCGCCCGGCCGTTACCGCGCCGTCCTGCGCGGCCGCGAGCTGAATGAGAATGGCTTAGGCGAAGTAGAATCGACTGGGGCGGTGCAAGTGGCAGCCAACAGCGCGCTGGTGCTAGTGGTGCCGTAGCCGAAATTTTGAATGTTGAGGGTTGAATGCTGAATTAAAGCAATTCAACCCTCAACATTCAAAATTTCCCACACCCCTACCCTGCAGTCCAGCAGCTATTTGCTCAAAATCAACGCTTGCAGGTGCGCTAGGTGGTGCTGCCCGTGCCAGGCATAGAGCGCCAAAGCCTGGTCGAGGGAAAACGTGCGGCCCATGCCGGGGTGATAAAACGTGCGCGCCCACTGCCCTTCGCTGAGGTGGTGCAGCAGGATAGTCCAGCGCGTGTGCAGGGCTTCGAGCAGGGCCAGCGACACCGTGACGGGCGTGGCAGCCACGTCAGGCAGCTCGGCCCAGGCGGCTTCGTCGTAGGGCCGGATAGTGGGGTTTTCCTCCGTAAGCGCCAGCCGAAAACGGGTGTAGCAGTTAAGGTGCGAGTCGGCGAGGTGATGAATTACCTGGCGGCCCGACCAGCCGCCGGGGCGGTAAGGCTGCTCCAGCTGCCCCCCGCCGGCGGCCTGAGCGGCCGCCTTCACGGCAGCCGGCAAGGCTTCGAGCTGCGCCAGCAGCACCCGGCGGGCAGCCGCCGGCAGCGGCCCATCGGGCAGTATGTAGTGGCCAATGGGAAAACGCAACGCTTCGGCGGCGGCAGCAGTGGTGCTGGAGATTTCAGTCAAAGTAGCCATCGTCGCCTAACCGTTTCGCTTGTTCAACTCGTCCCGGATTTTCGCCGCCTTCTCGTAATCTTCTTTCTCCAGGGCCTGGGCCAGCATCTTGGTCAGCTCGTCGAGCGACACCTGGCCGCTGGGGTCGCGCGGCTCGGGGCGGACGGGACGACGGGCAGCGGTGTCGTCGTCCTGGTCGTCGGTGTCGTCGGTGTCGTCCTCGTCGTCCTGGTCCTCGTCGGTGTCAGGGTCGGTTTCTTCGTCGGTGAGGATGATACCCGCCTCGCTCAGCACGCTCTCAACGGTGAAAATGGGTACTTCGAAACGCAGGCCAATGGCGATGGCATCGGAAGGCCGGGCGTCGATGTCGAAAGTAGTAGCACCGTCCGAACACACAATGCGCGAGTAGAATACGCCTTCTTTCAAGTCAGAAATGACTACCTCGACGATGGCCACGTGCACGTGTTCGGCAAACGACTTGAACAGGTCGTGCGTAAGCGGCCGGTTGGGGCTGATTTTTTCAATTTGGATGGCAATGCTTTGAGCCTCAAACATCCCAATGATGATGGGCAAGCGCCGGTTGCCGTGCTTCTCGCCCAGGATGAGGGCAAAGGAGCCGGACTGCGACTGGCTGGAGGAGAGGCCGAGGATTTCGAGCGGAATTTTTTTCAAGGGTCTGGGGGACTTGCGGCCTTTAAGACGAAGCGTCGGCAGGTGGAACGGGGGGCAAAAAACCGGCCCGGCCCAAGATGAAACAATTTGACAGCAAATAAAGCACTTCGGGGCAAATGAAGGGCGATAAACCTTCAAAACAACAAAAAAAAACCTGGGGCTCCGGCGCAAGTCCGTAGCCCCAGGCGTGCTTTTGGCGGACGTGGCGCCTACCCCAAAGCTTTCACCGCGGCGGTGAGCTTAGGCAGTACGTCAAAAACGTCGCCCACGATGCCGTAATCGGCCGCTTTGAAGAACGGGGCTTCGGGGTCTTTGTTAATGACGACGATGACCTTGGACGAGTTGACGCCCGCCAGGTGCTGAATGGCCCCCGAAATGCCGCAGGCAATGTAGAGGTTGGGCGACACGGTGATGCCGGTTTGGCCCACGTGCTCGTGGTGGGGGCGCCAGTCCACGTCGCTCACAGGTTTCGAGCAGGCCGTGGCGGCGTGCAGCGCCTTGGCCAGGTCTTCAATCAGATGCCAGTTTTCGGGGCCTTTCATGCCGCGCCCGCCGCTTACTACGCGGTCGGCTTCGGGCAACAAAATGCCACCGGCCTGGTCTTGCATCACCACTTGCTGGGGCGCGTCGGCAAAGTCAGCGTCGGTGAGCTGGGCCACGAAAGCCACTACTTCGGCCGTTTTGCCAGCGTCGTGCTGCGCTTCGAGGCTGTTCTTTTTCACGGCGATGATTTTGCAGTCACCCCCTAGGCTTACTTCGGCAAAGGCTTTGCCCGAAAAGGCGCCGCGCCGCACCATGAAATTGCTGCCGTCAATCTTGGGCAGCTCCACCACGTTGGTGGCCAGGCTGGCCTTGAGGCGCACCGACAAACGCGAGCCCACGGCGGCCCCAATGTTGGAGTTGGCCAGGATGATGACTTTAGCGCCCTCCTGCCCGGCCGCCGTGGCAATGAGCTTGGTGTAGGCGTTGTTCACAAAGTCTTTGAGGCGGGGCTCGGCATCGTACAGCACTTTCGTGATGCCCTGCTCGCCAAGCTTGGCCAGGTTTTCGGCCTTGGCCTCCCCCACGGCTACGGCCGTGGCGGTAGTGCCCAGCATGGCAGCCACTTTGGCCCCGTAAGTGGCGACCTCAAGCGAAGATTTTTTCACTTCGCCCTCAGCGCATTCAACAACAACAAGTACGGACATTTTTATGAATTTTGAATGTTGAGTGTTGAGTGTTGAATTGATTATTGAAGCAGCAATTTCCTGTCAAACAAGCATGCAACCCTCAACATTCAACACTCAAAATTTCCGGAGTTGAGTGTTGAGTCAATCATTGAGATAAATCCACTACCAAACGTGCATTCAACCCTCAACATTCAACACTCAAAATTTCTAAATTACTTTCGCTTCGGAGCGCAGCAGATGAATCAGCTCGCCGGCGTTTTCGGCGTCGATGAGCTTCACGCCCTGTTTCTTGGGGGGCAGGGCAAATTCGGCGACGGTAGTGCGGGCGGGCTCGCCCACGGCGGGCACCACTTTCAGGGGCTTGGTGCGGGCCGTCATAATGCCGCGCATGTTGGGGATGCGGGGCTCGCACATGGGCTGCTGGCACGAGGCCACGAAGGGCGTGTTGACCTGCACAATCTCCTTGCCGCCTTCGATTTCGCGCTCCAAGGTGGCGGTGTTGCCGGCCATGTCGAGCTTTTGGGCGGGGGCGATGGTCGGAATGCCAAGCATTTCGCCCACCATGCCGTGCACCTGGAAACCGTTGTAGTCGATGCTCTCCTTGCCCATCAGAATCACGTCGTAAGCCCCTTCTTTGGCGATGGCGGCAATTTGCTCGGCCACGAAATAGGCATCCTGCGGCACGGCATCGACGCGGATGGCGTCGTCGGCCCCAATGGCGAGGGCTTTGCGGATGTTGGGCTCGGTATCGGCCTGGCCCACGTTCAGCACCGTTACGGTGCCGCTGCCGGCGGCTTCCTTCAGCTCGATGGCGCGGGTGAGGGCGTATTCGTCCCAAGGGTTAATCACGAACTGCACCCCGGCCTTGTTGAACTCCTTGTTATCGGGCGTGAAGGCAATTTTGGTGGTCGTGTCGGGCACGTTGGAAATGCAAACCAGAAACTTCATCTAGGCGGAAATAAGGTGGCGAAATCAGAGAAAAAAGGCTGCATGCATAACAACCTTCGAAAAGCATACGGGTTTTGACGAAAATCAGCGGTTTCGGGCCGGGCCGCGAAAAAGCCGCAATTTTGCCCCAAAGGTAAACAAATCTCTTCGCCGAATGAACACGCCCGCCACCCGATTGCAGCAACTCCTGGCCTTTTATGCCGACGACCCCACCGACGCCTTCACCATATATGCCCTAGCCACCGAATACCGCGTCCAGGAGCCCGAACGCGCCTGGGAATTCTATCAGAAATTATTAAATGAACACCCTGACTACGTGGGTACTTATTACCACGCCGGTAAGCTGCTGGAAGAGTTCGGCCGCAAGGACGAGGCCGAGCAAGTGTACCGCAAAGGCCTGCTGGTGGCGAAAAAAGCTGG
>JANXUO010000446.1 GCA_025356245.1 Hymenobacter sp. | reverse complement strand
GCTATCGGCCGGGCGCTGGGCTGGCTGACGGGCAACAGCCCCGAAGACTTGGCCATGAATAGCGCCAAGCTCGACAAGTTTCTGTGTGAGCATGGCTGCCTGAAAAAGCCACTTCGCCAGTATGCCCCCGCTGAGTTGCCTAAGCTAGTCAGCCAGTTTGAGCAAATTCAGAAACACGATAAAGCCGCCGAAGCCAGCCGGGCCGTGAAAGGGCTGCTGGCCGAAACCGGCCTTTCCGTCACCACCAAACGCGCCCCCCGCCCGTGAGCTACTTTGAGCAAACCGCCCGCGCCCGTCAACTCTATTTGGACGGGCAGCCGCAAAAAGACATTGCCCGCGCCCTGGGGGTGTCGAAAACCACCGTGACGAACTGGAAACAGCAAGAAGGCTGGCCCACCCCGCCCCGTGCGGCGGCCAAAGCCACGCAACGCAAGGCGGCGTTCGGGTTGTTTCGGGAGGGACACCCCCAACAAGCCATTGCTCAGCGAATGGGCGTATCAGAGAATACGATTGTCGCCTGGAAAAAGGAAGGGCACTGGGTCGCTCGTATGTCCTTGTTGCAGGACAAGGCCCTTGACGAGGCCCTGACCCAAGTGAGCAAGGTTATCGACAACCAACTGGCCTTCTACCACACGCACAAACTGACGCACCCGGCCGAATCGTTGAAGCGGGCTTTTGCTTACTTGCGGGAAAGACTCGACCGGGGCGAAGAACCCGCCGCGCCCTGAGCGGCCCCGCCCCGTGGCCCCGGCCCCGGCCCTGCCTTTGCGGCGGGGCCGGGGTTTTTTGTTGGCCGTGCCGGTATTTTTTGCTTTTCCCGAAAAAAGCGGGTGGCCCGGTTTTCGGCGTTTTAAGCGCCCGGCCCGCCGCGCCCCATGCCCGGCAAGGGTTGGGGGCCGTGCGGCCCGTGGTGGGCCGATTGAACAATGTTTAAACAGGGTCCCGAAGTTGGGGCCGTCCGCGCCGGGTGCGGAACGGGCCAACACCCCGGCGCGAAGGACGCGGGGCCGTGTCTCACAAAGCAGGACAAAACCGGGGCTTGCGTAGGAGGCGTTACGCACCATCATTTTGTTAGTCAAAAATTTATGCGTTGCTTTGCAGCGTCATAAATAAAACAATTCGGTGAACGCTGGATTGGCTGCCACTGTTTTTTTTTGCTGCTGCATGAAACCAAGTACCCGCGCTGCCCTGCGCCTGGCCCCTGGGGCCACCGATGCCGACGCTGCCACTGCCCTCGACGCACCGGGGCACGGCCTGGCCCTGCGCGAGCTGGAAAAGTCCGACCCGGCGTTTGTGCTTTACCTCAAAAAGCAAGCGCCCGACGTGTACGGCCGCCTGTTTGCGGCCCAGTACGGCGGCCAAAAGCCGGGGGCGGCGGCCCCGGCCCCGGCGGCCAACCCCGCCAAAGGCCAGCCCGCCAAACAGGCGCTGGCCGCCTTGGGGCCGGACGTGACGTTGCGGCAGCTCGAACGCAAAGACGCGGCCTTGCTAGAAACCTTGCGCTTGCACGCCCCGGACGAATACAGCCGCTTGTACCGGGCGCAATACGGCAAGCCCTGCCCCTATGCGTTGGCGGCCCCGGCCGTTGCCCCGGCCCCGCTTCGGTTGGCGGCCCCGGTGGCCCCGGTGGCCCCGGTGGCCCCGCTAGAGGGCGCGGCCCCGGTCGCCTACCGGCTCAAAGCGGGCAACGCCGTTGCGCTGAACGGCCTGCTGAACCCCGCCGAGCTGGCCCACCTGCCCACGCTGGCGGTGCCGCTGGCCCAAGACCCCCGCTTTGAGCGGGTGTAATCGGCCCCCGTGCCCTTCCAGCGGGCGGGCGGCGTGTCCAAATTCCGGCCCATAACCGGGGCCTACGGCCTGCTAAATCGGTACCCAGGGGCCGGTTATGGGCCGGAATTTGGACAGTATTGCCCCGCCAACGCCCCGCCACCCGGCCGTTTCGCGGCCTTTTTCGCCCTCTTTTTTTCGTTTCCATGAAGATTTTACTTGCCGAAGACCCGACCGGCTACGCCAACGCGGCCAGTCAATTAACCGACAAAATGAGCCGCCTGCAAGCCGTGCTGGTGGCTTACGCCGCCCTGGGCCTGGCCACGGTGCCCACCACCGCCGATTTGGCCGACCTCTGGGAAAACCCCAAGGTTTTCCTGGGGCGGATGCTGACGGCGGGCCAGCCCGTGACGGTGAGCGGCGGCCTGGCCCTCGACCCCGGCCAGGTGTACGGCCTGCTGCAAAAGCCCGCCGGGGCCGGGGCGTTCTTTGCCGCCTGGGAAACCCAACGCAACAGCCGAAGCGGCGGTTGGTCCTTTCCCAACCTCGACACCGCCGTGTACGAGCTGGCGGGCGGCACCCTGCGAATCAAGCCCGCCGTGCTGGCCGCCCTGCAAGAGCAATTCCGCCTGTACGCCGTGAGCCAGCGGCAAAAGGACGAATGGGACGCGCTGCAAGTTGCAGTGGCAGCCCTGGAAACCATCCGCCAAAACGGGCGGCACGGGGCGGATTTCAGCGCCCCCGACTACTTGCGGGCGGCGCTGGCCAACGCGGGCCAGGCCAACAATTTTAACCCGCTGGCCGCCCGCGCCGCCTACATCGTGGGCACGGTGGCCTAGCCAGCGGGCCAGGCAGTGCGCCGTGGTTTACTCCATTTTTCACGGCGCAACAGGCGGGGTTTTGAGGGTGCCCCGCCGCTGGGGAAGGGCCGCGCCACGCGGTTCTTCCTTTCCCCTCGCTTTGCCAACCGTTGTTTTATTGCTGCCCGCTATGCCCCGTGACCCCGGCCTGATTGCTTCTCGAAACGCGAAGATTTACGCGGCCTACACCCGGCTTATTTCTCAGGACGTGTCGGTAACATTTGCCGGGCGGCGCGTGCCGGTTCGGCTGCAATACGTGCAAGTTATCAAGGTAATTGGGGCCACGTTTGACCTTAGCCCCCGCACCGTGGAACCCATCATTACGGCCACCGCTGCGAAGTAGTTTTTTTGAAGTGGCCTGGCCCGAGCGGTGGGCCACCCACTGCCATTTTTTTACCCATTCACTTTTTTACCCCGTTTTTCCAATGGAAAAAAACCCCGCCCTTGCCCCGGCCACCACGGAGCAAAACCCCAGCCCCGAACAACTCGCTGCCTGGGAAACGCAATACCCCGGCTTTAAGCAGGTGTCCGTCGATGACGGCAAACTTGTCTGCTTCAAGCGCCCCGACCGCACCCTGGTAGGCATGGCCAATGCTATTTTGTCCACCACGCGCAACCCGACCAAGTACGGGGAAATTTTGCTAAAGAACTGCCAGCTCAACTGGCAGGAGGCCACGGCCACCGACGACGAACTGTACTACGCCCTGCTGTCCATCGTGGACAGCTTGATTTCGGCTAAAACGGCGGAAATTTTAAACTAATCCAGGAGGCCACCATCGACGAAGCGAAGCCGGATTTCCTCCGTCTGGCCAATGCCCAGCTTCGTTACTACTACCGCCTCAGCCCGGCGCAACTGGCCGGGTTGAGCGACGCCGAATGGGCCATGTGCTTTGCCGATTTGCGTTGGGTACGGGAACAAGAAGCCAAAGCTCAGGCGGGCGAAGAGCACTACTAACGAAGCAGGGGCGGAAAACCGTCCCTGCTTTTTCGTTTTCACCACCTAATCCCTACATTCCGTGAAATCTTACGACTGGGTTATTCGCCTTTTGGACAAAGCCAGCGGGCCGATGGGTTCCATCATGGGCAAGGGCCAGCAGATGCAAGGCTCCCTCAACACAATGGGCAACGTGGCCCAGCAGGCGTTTTACAAGCTGGGGGCCGCGAAGTACGCCGCCGATACGTTCCGGGATTTTAACCAAGCCGTCATGAGCGCCGTGCAACCGGGCATTGCGTTTCAATCGGCCATGTCGGACGTGAAAGCCATTACCGGGGCCACGCAACAGCAACTGGATTTGATGGGCAGCACGGCCCGGCAAACGGCGCTGCAATTCGGCGGCGAAGCGGCCGGGTACCTGAACTCGTACAAAGGCATTTTGTCGGAGCTGGGGCCGGAAATTGCCAAAAACCCGCCCGCGCTGGCCAGCATGGGCCAGGCCGTGGCCATTCTGAGCAAAAACATGGGCGGCGACGCGCAAGGGGCCATGCAGGCCCTGACCACGGGCCTGCAACAGTTCGGGACGGGGCTGAACACGCCCCAGCAGCAAGCGGCGGAAATGACGCGGCAAATGAACATCATGGCCGCCGCCGCCAAAGAGGGGTCGGCCGAAGTACCGCAAATTGCCGCCGCGTTAAAAGTGGCCGGTGTGGCCGCCAGCGGCGCACGGGTGGGCTTCATCGAAACCAACGCGGCCATTCAGGTGCTGGGGGCGGCGGGCATCAAAGGGGCCGAAGCGGGCACGGCCCTTCGCAACGTCTTATCAAAGCTGGGCGAAGGGCGTTTCATGCCCAAAGACACGCAAAAAGAATTGGCGGCGGCAGGCGTGAACATGGCCGTGCTGGCCGATAAAACCCTGCCCTTGCAAGCGCGCTTAAATGAACTGAAAAAAGTGCAGGGCGATTCGGCGCTGGTGTCGAAAATGTTCGGCCTCGAAAACGCCAACGCGGCCAGCGTACTGTTGCGCGGCACCGACGAAATCGGCAAGTACGCGGGCAAAATAACCGGCACCAACGCCGCCGTGACGGCAGCGGCGGACGAAATGGATAACTTCGCCGGGCGACTTGAACGCACGAAAGCGTTGTACGCCGACCTGGGCATTTCCGCGTTCAAGGTCATGGAGCCTTACCTGCCCATGATTGACGGCATGGGCCGCGTAGGGCAAGGCGCTTCGCGGGCGTGGCCCGCCATTTCCCAACTGGGCAAGGGCATCAAAAACATTGCGCTGGGGGCCGAAGCAGGCCAAAAAGGGCTATTGGGCATGGGATGGGAAGCGATGAAAGCCGGGGCCAAATTTCTGTGGACGGCCACGATGGGCCTGGGGTCGTTCGTGTTGGGCCTGGCATCGGCCGCGTTGGCGCAAGTGGGCCTGAACGTGGCCATGACGGCCAACCCCATTGGCTTGGTGGTGGTGGGGCTGCTAGCTGTTGGCACCGCCGTGTACGGCATCATTACGCACTGGGACACGGTGAAAGGCTGGCTGCTGAAATTAGGAGAATTCATGTTGAAAATGAATCCGTTTTACTGGCTGGTAAAAGGCATTTTCAATTTATTTCCCGGCGTTGAAAAATGGTTCAACGAACTATGGAGCAAGGTTACGGGCTTCATGAAAGGGCTAATGGGGCACATCAAAGGGTTATGGGACAAAATAGCCCCGTACCTGGGCCTGGGGGAAATGAAATTGAGCCTGGAGGGGCTGGGAAACGGGCTGATGAAGTCGGATAAGCCCGAAGACCCGTTTGCTAAACCAGGCGACACCAAAAAACCCAAAAATGAGAAAGAGGCCCGCAAAGGCATTGATAAAATTAGCAGCGGTGGCAGCAAGCCCACCACGGTTATCATTAAGATTGCAAAGTTTCAGGATTCCATCCAAATCCATACCACCACACTCACGCAGGGCGTAAACAGCATGGTGAGCCAGTTGGAAGAGGCCCTGACCCGTGTGGTGAACGGCGTGGGCCAGGGCGTGGGAAATTGACCCCAGTGGACGGGCCACCCATCCATCAAAAGTTCAATTCTTGACGCATTGCAAAAGCCCCGTTTTCTAGCGGAAAACGGGGCTTTAAACAGTCATAAAAACCGATTTTTTGAGGCACGAATTGATTTGTCTGTCGGCATTTTTTGTTTTGCCGTTTATATCGGCCAGCTACCAGCCGGGGGCGGTGCGGCTGCGGCTGGCCCTGCCCCGGCTGCGCCTCACGGGCCTGCGGGCGGCGGCCCTGCAGCATGGCCGCCAGTTGCGGGCCGACAGCCTCCTGCTCACCAGCCCCACGCTCACGATGTGGCCCCCGGCCCAGCCGCCGCCCCCGCTGTGGCAACTGCTGGCCCCGGTGCTGGCCGGGGTGCAGCTGCAAGCAGCGACCGTGCGCAACGCCACGTTGCGGGTTGCGGACCTGGAGCACGCGCCAATGGCCCAGACGGTTACCATCAACGCCCGCCACCTTCGTGTCGATTCTGCGGCTTCCGCTGACCGCCGCCGCATCCTCTACGCCCAAAGCTGGACGGCCCACACCGGCCAACTGTCGGCCACGTTTGATGCGCCGTTTTACCGGGCGGCGGTGCAGCACCTGCGCCTCAACACGGCCACAAAATCGCTCTCTCTCACGGGTATTCGCCTCACTCCCGTCTTTTCGCCCGCCCAGATGAACCGCCGCAAAGGCCACCAAGCAAGCGCCATTGGCATTCGGCTGCCCGAACTGACTGCCAAGGGGTTCGACTTCCCGCTGTTGGCTCACACCAATCAGGTGCAAGCCCGCCTTCTGACTGTTTATCGCCCTTGGGTTCTCATTGCCAGCGACGGCCGTGGCTCCATCAACCCTACCCGCTCCGTCATCACCCCCGAGGCCGTGCGGCGGGTGCCCCTGCGCTTTGCCGTGCAGCGCCTCGACATTGCGGGCGGCAACCTCTACACCCGCTACCGCAGCCCGCGCAGCCCCATTGTGGGCACCTTATCCATCAATCGTTTTCAGGGTTCCCTTTTCAACTTGAGCAACGACCCGGCCCGCCAAACCACCGCCACGCCCCTCACCGGCCACGCCACCGCCTGGCTCCAAAACCGCAGCCGCCTCGATGTGCGGGTGGCCATTCCAGTGCTTGACCCGCGGGGCCGTCACCGCCTCTGGGGCAGCTTCGGCCCCGCCCCTTTCGCCATTCTCAACCCGATGACGGCCCCCACCCGCTTCCTGCGCTTCGACCACGGCGACCTGCACCGCCTGCACTTCGTCATGCAAGCCGACCAGCAGGGCATATGGGGCAGCATGCAAGCCGAATACACGGGCCTCAAGCTGAGCTTGCTGGGCTACAAAAACGGCGAACTGAAACAGCCTCTCCTGAAAAAAGTCATCTCCAAAGCCGCCAATGCCCTCGTCATCCGCGACGACAACCCGCGCCACGGCCGCCTCATGCCCGGCCAAATTGCCTCGCAGCGCGAGCGCCGCTTTGCCGTGTTCGTCCTCTGGCGGCAAGGGCTGATAAGCGGCCTGCTCAACAGCGTTGGAGTGCCCCAAAAGCTGGCCCAAAAGCTAAGCGAAGGCAAGGACCAAGGGCCGCTGCCAAAGTGAGTTTCTTGTTGCTGGTTTTCTATTGATTGCCGGGCCAACCAATCCCACGCGGGCACTGCGCCCCCTACGGCTTTGCCCCTGCGCCACTGCCGGGCAGCTGCACTCGTCCGCCAAAAACCAAGCCCCCACCCCCTCGGCCGTACCTTTGCGCCCAAATACGCCCCGCGCAATGATTTCTATCTCCGACCTCGATTTCCACTTCGGCTCCCGTGCCCTTTACGACCACGCCAGCCTGCACATCAAGCCCAAGGACAAAATCGGCCTCATCGGCCTCAACGGCACCGGCAAATCGACGCTGCTGCGCCTGCTAGTGGGCGAATACAAGGCCGACGGCGGCACGATTTCGATGGCCAAAGACGTGAGCCTGGGCTTCTTGAACCAAGACCTCCTCAGCTACGACACCCACGAATCCATCCTCAACGTGGCCCTGCAAGCCTTCGAGGAAGCGCTTGATTTGCAGAAGAAAATCGATGCCATCCTCCTCGAGTTCGAGAACAACTACGCCGACGATTTGGTGGACAAGCTCGCGGCCCTCCAGGAACGGTTCGAGGCCCTGGGCGGCTACACCATGCAGGCCCGCGCCGAGGAAATTCTCGAAGGACTGGGCTTCGCCACCGACGAGCTGCCCAAGCCACTCAAGTCGTTTTCGGGCGGCTGGCGGATGCGCGTCATGCTGGCCAAAATCCTGCTCCAGCAGCCTTCGCTATTGCTCCTCGACGAACCGACCAACCACCTGGACCTCCCCAGTATCAAGTGGATAGAGAACTACCTGGCCGACTACGAAGGCGCCGTCATCATCGTCAGCCACGACCGCGAATTTCTCGACCGCACCACCAATACCACCGTCGAAGTAACGGGCGGCAAGCTCGTGCCCTACGCCGGTAACTACTCCTACTACCTCGAAGAAAAGGAAGAGCGCAACCTCATCCAGAAGGGCGCTTTCGAGAACCAGCAGTCGCAAATCCGGGCCGCCGAGCGCTTCATCGAGCGCTTCAAGGCTAAGGCCAGCAAGGCCAAGCAGGCCCAAAGCCGCGTGAAAGCGCTGGATAAGTTGGAACGCATTGAGGACGTGGCCAGCGACGCGGCCAAAATCAACATGAAGTTCCAGTTCAAGGTCGAGCCTGGCCGGCACATCCTCCGCATGGAGCACGTGACGAAGAAGTACGACCAGAAAATCATCTTCCGCGACACCCACGTCCACATCGAGCGGGGCGACAAAATCGCGCTCATCGGGGCCAACGGCAAGGGCAAATCGACGCTCATGCGCCTCGTGGCGGGCACCGAAGCGCCCACCGCCGGCAAGCACCAGCTGGGCCACAACGTCATCATGTCGTTTTATGCCCAGCACCAGCTCGAAAGCCTGACGCTCGACAACGAGATTTTGCAGGAAATGAGCGAAGCCGGCTCCAAGCGCAACGACATGGAATTGCGTTCGGTATTAGGCTCCTTCCTCTTCACCGGCGAAGAGGTTTTCAAGAAGATAAAGGTGCTGAGCGGCGGCGAAAAAAGCCGCGTGGCCCTGGCCAAAACCCTGATTTCGGAGGCCAATTTCCTGCTGTTGGACGAACCGACCAACCACCTCGACATGGTGTCGGTCAACATCCTCATCCAGGCCCTTGAGCAATACCAGGGCACGTTCATCGTCATCAGCCACGACCGATTTTTTGTCGAAAACGTCGCCACCAAAATCTGGTACATCGAAGACTTCCAACTCAAGGAATACCCCGGCACCTACGCCGAATATGAGCAGTGGCAGGAAGACCGCGAAAAAGCTGCCAAAAAAGCGGGCCTGCCCAGCCCCTCGGCCCCCAAACCTGTTCCGGCGGCAGTGGTGAAAAATGCACCCACTCCCAATTCAAACGACGCCAAAAAAGCCGCCAAGGAATTGCAGGAAGTCGAATTGCAAATCACGACTTTGGAAAAAGAACTGGCTATTTACGAAGCCCAACTGGCCGATGCCGATACGTATTCCAACGCCGCCAAATTAAAAGACGCGACGCTGAAATTTGAATCGGTGAAAAAGGAATTGGCCGCGCAAACCCGGCGCTGGGAGGAGTTGGTGTAGTGCAAGCTGAAGGTGTAACGCTACATTTGAAGTGCCGCCTCACACGTCCTCGTTTCTGAATTTAATTTCTGCCTGAACGCTTTGCAGGCCTGCTTTCAACCCCTTACCGGAACGAACGAAAATAAAGATGAATAGCAGCGGCAGCGCAAGCGGAAAGAAACGAAAACCGTTTTTGACTACCGAATAAACCGCTACGCCCGCCATCAAACCGATGATGAATTGCTGGGTGAGCAGGGCGGTTTTCCGTTTCTTTTGCTCCGTCAGCAATTCCGCCATGCTCAGTTCGGACAAATTTTGGGATTCCATGCACTGGGCTGTGTTGCGGGGATTGCAAATACCTTGACCAATTGAAGGCTGCCAAAACTTCGGTAGCCTGTCGACTTGGCAAGTCGGGGTATGCAAATATAAGCGGCCGAGGACGGCACCGGAGACCCACCATAGGGCGGGACGACGGTTTGCCCTATGGTGTGGCCTGGCCCGCCCTAGCGGGCGATGACACAGCGTTGCCCCTGCCTCGATTATGCCCCACGGCACCGCGTCCGGCGTTACTTTCGCGGTATGCGTTTCCTCCCCCATTGCTTGTTGCTACTGGCCACCGCGTGCGTACCGCTCGGTACGCCCATCATCACCGGCACGGCCCCCGGCTCCTCAGCCCAGCAGGCGGCCCCCGAGTATTTCGCCGACAAAACCCTGCGCTACAAGGATTACGTGTATTCGCCCGACGTGAAAAGCGTGCAATGCTACGTGGCCACCGGGACGCAAACCGAGGTGTTTTTGCCGCCGGTGGTGCCGCTGGGGCAGGGCCAACCCGTTGTGCTGGAGTTTGATGTGCTGGGCAGCCAGACGCAGCGCCTCACGGCCAAGCTCATTCACTGCGACATGGGCTGGCAGCCGTCGGTACTGACGGACATGCAGTTTCTGAACGAAATAAACGAGTTTTTGCTGACCGATTACCGCACCAGCGTGGGCGGCAAGGTGCCGTACTATCACTACCGGCTGCCAGTGCCGCGGGTCAAAATCAGCGGCAATTACTTGCTGGTAGTGCAGGCCCCGGGCGGTGTACCGCTGGTATCACGACGCTTGGTGGTGTACGAAAACCAGGTACAGGTGGGCCTGCGGCCCGGCATTGTGGTCGGTGGGCAGGAACGCTACACCCTGCAACAGCTCGATTTCGTCATCAACTACAGCGGGGCCAACCTCGTGAACCCGGCCGCCGAAGTGAAGGTGGTGCTGCGCCAGAACTTTCGCTGGGACAACGCCCGCTACGGCCTCGCGCCCACCTTTGTGCGCGATGCCGAACAGCGGCTCGACTACCAGTATTTCAACTTTGAAAATACCTTTCCGGGCCTGAGCGAGTACCGGTTTTTTGACACCCGCTCGCTGCTGGCCCCCGGCCTGGCCGTGCAGAGCATTGATGCGCGCGCCACCCCCCGCGCCGTGACACTGCTGCCCGAAACCCCGCGCGGCACCCTGGCCTACAACCAGTACGTGGACACCAACGGCCAGCGCGTGTTCGAGAGCCGCGAGTACGGCGACGGCCGCAGCAACGCCGACTACGCCAACATTACCTTTCAACTGGCCGCGCCTGCCCCGGCCCCCGGCCCCGTGTACGTACTGGGCGCCCTCACCGACTGGCAGCTAAAAGACGAATTTCGAATGACTTACGACGAAGTTACACAGCGCTATACTGGCCACACCCTGCTCAAGCAAGGTTACTACAACTACAGCTTCGCGGTGGCCGAACGCGGCAAAGCACCCAACGAAGCCTTCTTTGAAGGCACGCACACCGAAACCGAAAACCAGTACGACCTGCTGGTGTACTACCGCCCGCCCGGAACCCGCACCGACCTGCTCATCGGCTACCAGCAAATTGATATGAACAGCCGGCAATAGGCCGCGACGCGATGCCGCCCACAACCCAACCGTAGCCGCTGCCGTTGCAAGCCGGATAAGCAGGATTGTCATGATTGAAATCTTGCCTGGTTGACTTTTTCGCGGGTTTTTGGCCCGATTTGCTCACTCACTTCGCGGATTGAAAGCCCGCGTTACAGCCATGAATTCTACTCTTTTTCGGCGTTTGCGGCCGGCTGCCGCCGCGCTTTTATTACTGCCGCTGGTGGGCTCCACTTCGCAGGGGCCCAAGCCCGACCCGCAGGTGCTGGCCCAGTTTGGGCTGTTTGAAAACGCCACGCTCCAGCGCTTTATCGACGGCAAAGGGCAGCAGATGAACCGCGTGTCGGACCGACCGGGCGACTACGGGTTCACCATCGTCGATTCGCCGGTCATCAACGCCTTTGCTACGCCCGACGGGCACGTGTACTTTACGCGGGGCATTATGGCGTACTTCAACAACGAAGCGCAATTTGCCGGCGTGTTGGGGCACGAGTTGGGCCACATTACCGCCCGCCACGGGCAGAAGCAGCAAACCCGCTCTACCATTGCCAGCGTGCTGCTGGGCGTGGGCTCGATGCTGAATAAGAACGTGGCCGCCCTGGCCCAGCCGCTGTCGCAGGGCATTGGCGTGCTCTTCCTCAAGTACAGCCGCGACAATGAGAACGAGGCCGACGGCCTGGGCGTGAAATACTCGACCAAAATAGGCTACGACGCGGCCCAGATGGCCGATTTCTTCATCACCCTGCAACGCACCGAGGCCCAGAGCGGGGCGGGCGGCATACCTACGTTCCTGTCGTCACACCCCAACTCGGCCGACCGCTACACCCGCGTGAAGGGCTTGGCCGCCCAGCAAAAAAGTGCCCTCGGCAAAACCCGCCTCAACGTGAACCGCGATTCCTACCTGCGCGCCATCGACGGGTTGCCCTACGGCGACGACCCGCGCCAAGGCTTCGTGGAGAACGGCGTATTTTACCACCCCGGCCTCAAATTTCAGCTGCCCATTCCGGCGGGCTGGAAGACCCAGAACACGCCCGACCAATTTCGCATGAGCGAGCCCAACGGCAAGGCCCTGCTGGTGTTTACGGCCGCCTCGGGTGGCTCGCTCGACGCCGCTGCCCAGAGCGTGGCCCAGCAGCTGGGCTTGCAAAGCCCCGCAGCCCAAAAAACCACCATCAACGGCTTCCCCGCCCTCAGCATCGAAGGCGACCAAGCCGCGCAGCAAGGTCAGCAACAGCCCGCCCACACCCTCACCTACCTCATCCAGGACGGCCAATCCATTTTTGCCCTCATCGGGCTGGCGGCCCCGGCGGGCTTTGCCAGCTACGGCCCACAGTTCACGGCCAGCGCCCAGGGCTACCAGCGCCTCACCGACGCCGCCCGCCTCAACCGCCTGCCCGAGCGCATCCGCATCAAAACCGCCAAAACCAGCACCTCGCTGGGCCAAGCCCTGGCCGCTAACGGCATCGCCTCCAAGCGCTACGAAGAAATTGCCATTTTGAACGGCATGAAAACGACCGACCGCCTTGCCGTCGGGCAGCTTTACAAAGCGGTGGGGAAATAAGGCTGCCGCCTGTTATCTTTGAACAAACCTTTTGTTGATGCTATGCAAGTTGTGGAAATCATCGAAACGGAGGTTCCGCTCGAAGAAACTATGTCGGCCAATCATTCGCGGCTCATTCACCGCTTGAGTGTACTCCTCACACCCTACGAAGACCAGTACGACATCATGCCGGAGCTGGAATTTGAGTTGCCAGCTGGCCGCTTCAAGCCCGATGTGGCGCTGGTTACCAAGCAAGCCTTTGATTGGGAAAAGGATATTATCCGCTACCCAACACCGCCCATTACGGCCATCGAAATTCTGTCTCCAACCCAATCGATGGACAGCCTAATTTTAAAAATCCGAGATGGCTATTTCAAAAGCGGTGTATTATCGGCTTGGCTAGTGTTACCCGCTATTCGTACCATTAACCTCTACCTACCCAACGAAGCGCCCATCAGCTTCAACGCTGGCACATTGCATGACCCAGCTGCTAACATAAAAATGAAAATTGAGGCTATTTTCAGGTAACGAAATGCAGTGTCAAACAAAAAATGCCCGCAATTGCGGGCATTTTTTGTTGAGTAAAAACTCGATTAAAAAAATTCGTGCCACCCCCCAAATTCGTCTCAATTCGTGATGCTAAACATTAAACCGGAAATGCATAATATCGCCGTCCTGCACCACGTATTCTTTGCCCTCGACGGCCATTTTACCTGCCTCTTTTATTTTAACCTCGGTCTTATATTCCTGGTAATCGGCCAGCTTAATTACTTCGGCGCGAATAAAGCCTTTTTCGAAGTCGGAGTGAATAACGCCGGCGGCGGCGGGGGCTTTGTCGCCGCGGTGTACCGTCCAGGCCCGCACTTCCTGTACGCCGGCGGTGAAGTAGGTAATTAAATTCAGCAACTCATAGCTGGCGCGAATTAATTTGTTGAGGCCCGACTCGGTGAGGCCGTATTCGCCCAGGAACAGGGCTTTTTCGTCGGCATCTTCCATCTCGGCAATCTGCGCCTCAATGGCGGCCGACACCAGCACTACTTGGGCACTTTCGGTCTGCACGTGCGCGCGCAGGGCCGCAACGTGGGCGTTGCCGTCGGTGGCAATGCTGGCCTCGTCCACGTTGGCCACGTAGATGACGGGCTTGATGGTGAGGAGCTGTAAATCAGCCACTGCTTCCAGCTCGTCGGCAGTAGCAACGATGGCACGGGCATTTTCACCAGCCTCAAGGGCCGCCTTGAAGCGTTGCAGGCTCACTACTTCCTTCTTGGCCAGGGCATCGCCGGCCTTGGCGCTGCGCTCCGATTTCACGAGCTTTTTATCGATGCTCTCCAGGTCTTTAATCTGGAGCTCGGTGTCGATAACGTCTTTATCGAACACAGGGTCAACGCCGCCGGCTACGTGCACGATGTTGGGGTCGTCGAAGCAGCGCACGACGTGGATGATGGCATCGACTTCGCGGATGTTGGCCAGGAATTTATTGCCCAGCCCTTCGCCTTTGCTCGCGCCTTTCACCAGCCCGGCAATGTCCACAAACTCGATGATGGTGGGCAGCACGCGCTTGGGATTCACGAGGGCCTCCAGAATTTGCAGGCGCTCGTCGGGCACGGTAATCACGCCCACGTTGGGCTCGATGGTGCAGAAGGGGTAGTTGGCCGATTCGGCCTTGGCATTTGATAAAGCGTTGAAAAGAGTGGATTTACCGACGTTCGGCAAGCCGACGATACCGCAGCGGAGGCCCATTTTTTGAGTTGTGAGTTACGAGTTGTGAGTTATGAATTGTGGGCAATTCGGGCGCAAAGGTACGGCCGGGGTTGAGGGCTGGCCGGCGCTTGGGCAAACCGAAGCCCCGCCCGGTGCCGGGCCGCGCACAAAGGCGGACCCGGCACCGGACGGGGCTTCGCGCAACAGCCGGCGGCAGCCTACGCTTCGGGCGCGGGGCGCGGGGCGTCGCGGTCGTCGTAGTCGCGGGGGCGGTCGAGCTCGGCTACTTCTTCGGGGGTTAGCAGTTCCTCGCGCACGTAGTCCACGGCGTCTTGCAGGGCGTCCACAAACTTGAGGAAATCTTCTTTATAAAGGAAGATTTTATGCTTTTCGTAGCTCACCGAGTCGTCGTTGTTGGTGCGGCGCTTGCTCTCGGTGATGGTGAGGTAATAGTCCTGGGCGCGGGTGGCTTTCACGTCGAAGAAGTACGTGCGCTTGCCGGCTTTTACGCGCTGGGTGTAGATTTCTTCCTGGTCGTTGCGGTCGTTGCGGTCGTTGCGGTCGTTGCGGTCGTCCACTGGGGTTGGGTTGGGGAAAAGTGAGGAATAGAAATGGTCGTTAGAAAGTATGGATAATGCCCTGGGGGGCTGCGTTGCAAATGTAATTGGCAAACCGCCGTTTAGCACGGCCCCGGTGGCGCTGGGGCGGGCCAAGCCCGGCGGCGGCGTTACTTTCGTGGCATGCCCCTCGACTTATCCGCCATCCGCTCGTTCGAAAACCTGGAGTTTCTGGCCCGTCAGCTCGTCGATGGCTTCATTACCGGGCTGCACCAGTCGCCGTACCACGGGTTTTCGGTCGAGTTTTCGGAGCACCGCCTCTACAACCCCGGCGAGAGCACCCGCCACATCGACTGGAAGGTGTTTGCCCGCACCGACAAGCTGTTCGTGAAGCGTTACGAGGAAGAAACCAACCTGCGCTGCCACATCCTGCTCGACGTAAGCCCGAGCATGTACTACCCCGCGCCGGGTTTCGACAAGCTCAGGTTCAGCATTCTGGCCACGGCGGCCCTCACCACGCTCCTCAACCGGCAGCGCGACGCGGTGGGCCTCGTCACCTTCGCCGACGCCATTGAGCTGCAAACGCCGGTGCGCTCCACCAGCACCCACCGCCACACGCTGCTGCTGGCCCTGCAACACCTGCTCGACCGCCCGCCCACGGCCGCTACGGCGGCCAGCCCCGGCCGCCAAACCAACGTGGCGGGCGTCATCCACGCCATTGCCCAGCAAATTCCCAAACGCTCGCTCGTCGTCATCTTCAGCGACATGCTGGGGCGCGATGCGGCCGGGCAGGAGGCGGCCCTGGCCGCCCTGCAACACCTGCGCCACCAGCACCACGAGGTGTTGCTGTTTCACGTCCTCGACCGCGCCACGGAGCACGATTTCGACTTTGCCGAGCGGCCCTATATTTTTGAGGACATCGAAACCGGCCTCGAAATAAAGCTGCAACCCAACCAAGTACGCGAACAGTACCAGGCCGCCATGACGCGCTTCGAGCAGGAACTGGCCCTGCGCTGCGGGCAGCTCAAAATCGATTTCGTGCCGGTGGATGTGCGGGAGCCCTTCGACAAGGTGCTGTATGCTTACCTCGTGAAACGGGCGAAGGGCAAATAGCCCGACCTTTGCGCTTCAAACCAACCCCATTGTTACTTATGTACCCATTTCTCCTCGCCCTACACAACTGGACGCGCTGGCTCGTGCTCCTCTTCGCCGTGGTGGCGCTCTACAAATCCTTTACCGGCTGGCAGGGCAACCGCGCTTACACCAAGGCCGACAGCGCCGTGTACGCCTCCTTTACCGGCTCGATGCTGCTGCAATTGGTTATTGGCGGGCTGCTTTATTTCGTGTACAGCCCGGTGGGGTTGCAGGCGTTTCAGCGGCTGGGCGGCGCGGTGATGAAAGACCCCGAAGGCCGCTTCTGGGGCGTCGAGCACATCACCCTCATGCTGCTGGCGGTGGTGGCGGCGCAGGTGGGCCGCAGCCTCTCCAAAAAGCAGGCTTCGGATGTGCTCAAGCACAAAAAAGCCTTTACCTGGTTCGCCATTGCCCTGGTGCTGGTGCTGCTGATGATACCCTGGGGCCTGGGCACCTGGAACCCCGGCCGGCCGCTGTGGCGGGGGTTGTAATTCACTAAAAAAACCCGCTGACTGCGCGTCAGCGGGTTTTTTTTGATTGTTTTGCGCCAGCCACTACCCGTGAATGCCGCCGGCTACTTCCAGGCGCTGGGCGTTTACCCAGCGGCTCTCGTCGGAGCAGAGGAAGGCCACCACCGGGCCGATGTCGGTGGGCTGGCCCACGCGGCCCAGCGGCGTGAGGCCCGCTAGGTGCGCGTTCAACGCGGGGTTGTCGCGCACGCTGCCGCCGCCAAAATCGGTGGCAATGGCGCCGGGGGCCACCGCGTTCACGGTGATGCCCCGCGCGCCCAGCTCCACGGCCTGGTAGCGGGTGAGTACGTCGATGGCGCCTTTCATCGAAGCGTAGGCGGCGTAGCCCGCGTAGGAAAAGCGCGAGAGCCCCGACGAAATATTGACCACGCGCCCGCCGTCGGCCAGCAGCGGCAGGGCCTTTTGGGTGAGGAAGAACGGGCCTTTGAAATGCACGTTCACCAGCGCGTCGAACTGGGCCTCGGTGGTGTCGGCAATGCTGCCGTACACGCCCATGCCGGCGTTGTTGACCAGATAATCGAACTGCCCGGCCCCGAAGGTGGCGCGCAGGGCCGCCCGCACTTCGCCGAAAAATCCGTCGAAGCTGGCCGCGTCGCCCACGTCGAGGCGCAGGGCCACGGCGCGGCGGCCGTGGCTTTCAATTTCGGCCACCACGGCCTCGGCAGCGGCCTGTTGGTGGTGGTAGGTGAGGATGATGTCGGTGCCTTGGGCGGCAAGGCTCAGGGCCATGTCGCGGCCCAGGCCCCGGCTGCCGCCGGTGATGAGGGCGATTTTGGCAGTGCTTTGGGGTTGGCTTTGGGGGGTGCTCATCGTTGCGAGTGGGGGTTGGTGAAACGATGGGGCAAAGGTCTGGCCCGCCGGGGCCGGGTTTATGGTGAGTAGCGCAGTTTATATGGTGACTGTTTCCGCAGCGGCGGCACGGCGGGCGGCCCACACCTGCTCGCGGTACTGCTTGGGCGTGCAGCCCTCGAAGTGCTTGAAAAATTTGGTGAAGTTGGACGGGTCGTAGGTGAGGTTGGCGGCAATGTCGGCGGCGGTGCGGGTGGTGTCGGCCAGCAGCTGCCGGGCCAGGTCCATGATGCGGGCCTCGAAGTAGTGGCACGGCGAGTGGCCGGTGGCCAGCTTGAGGGTGTTGCTCAGGTGCGTGGGGTGGATGCAGAGCCGGGCCGCCAGGTCGCGGATTTCGAGCATCTCGGTGGCGCGGCCGGCCAGCACGTCGGCCAGGTGCTGGTTGACTTCGCGGTAGTAGTCGGCCACGATTTCGTGCTGCCGGGCCAGTATTTTTTGCGGGATGGGCGTGGTGGGCATAGTGATAAAAGCAGGGCGGAGCGGCGCAGGGCCGCAGGGGTGATGGGCTGATGCCGCAAGGTACGGGCGGGTGCCAGGCAGCGCCGCCCTCCCCCAAAACCGCCCCGTGGCCGATTGTTTTCCAGCCGACTTCCGCAATCGTTTGCAAAAGCCCCCGCCGAACAATCTTACCTTCGTACCCACAAACCCCTCTCCCACCCAGCACCACCCCCGCATGAAAAACCGCGACGCCCACGCCGCCATCAACGGCCAGCCCCTGCGCCCCGAGAGCCTGATGATGAGCTACGGCTACACCCCCGCCTGGAGCGAAGGCGCCATCAAGCCGCCCATCTTCCAAACCTCCACCTTCGTGTTTAAGAGCGCCGAGGAGGGCAAGGCGTTTTTTGAGCTGGCCTACGGCCTGCGCGAGCAGGGCCCCGACGAGGAAATGGGCCTCATCTACTCGCGCCTCAACAACCCCAGCCTGGAGATATTGGAGCACCGCCTCTGCCTCTGGGACGGCGCCGAGGAGGCCGCCAGCTTTGCCTCC
Source organism: Hymenobacter sp. (assembly GCA_025356245.1). GTDB lineage: Bacteria > Bacteroidota > Bacteroidia > Cytophagales > Hymenobacteraceae > Hymenobacter. The sequence goes on along the minus strand of JANXUO010000446.1, from coordinate 3,678 downwards.
GGCATGGCCGCCATCGCCACCACGCTGCTGGCCCTGCTCGCGCCCGGCGACGTGGTGCTGCACTCCGAGCCGGTGTACGGCGGCTCCGATTTCTTCCTCAAAAACGTGCTCCGCAAGTTCGGCATCGAGGCCGTGGGCTTCCGGCCCACCGCCACGCCCGCCGAAATGCAGGCCCAGGTGGCCGCCCTCGCCCCCGGCCGCCTGGCGATGATATTCGTCGAAACCCCCGCCAACCCCACCAACCACCTCGTCGATTTGGACGCCTGCGCCGCCCTCGCCCGGCAGCACAGCACCCCCGAAAAACCCGTGCGCCTCGTCGTGGACAACACCTTCCTCGGCCCCGTCTTCCAGCACCCGCTCCGGCACGGGGCCGACGTCGTGCTCTACTCGGCCACCAAGTTCCTCGGCGGCCACTCCGACCTCATTGCCGGGGCCGCCCTGGCCAGCGCCCCGCTCATGAAGGAAATCAAGGCCATGCGCACCTTCATGGGCACCATGTGCGACCCCAACACCGGCTGGATGCTCATGCGCTCGCTCGAAACCCTGAAGCTGCGCATGGAGCGCGCCGCCGCCAGCGCCCAGGTGGTGGCCGACTGGCTGGCCACCCACCCGCTTGTGGCCCGCACCCACTACCTCGGCCACCTCGCCCCCGGCACCGCCCAGCACGACATCTACACCCGCCACTGCCTCGCGCCCGGCTCCATGATTTCCTTCGACATCCGCGGCGGCGAGCCCGAAGCCTTCCGCTTTCTCAACGCCCTGCAACTCTTCAAGCTCGCCGTGAGCCTGGGCGGCACCGAAAGCCTCGCCGAACACCCCGCCACCATGACCCACTCCGACATCTCGGTGCCCGAACAAGCCGAAATGGGCATCACCGCCCAAATGATACGCCTCAGCATCGGCGTGGAAGACGCCGGGGACTTAATGCTCGATTTGGAACAGGCGTTTCAGGCCGTGGGCGTGGGGCAGGGGGTGGAAATGGCGTTGGCGTAGTTTTTTTTAGGGAGAAGACCTGCAATTAAATTTTCTCCGTGCTTACTAGTGTATTTTTGGGCATGAAAATGAATGAAATTCAGCCAGGAACCAGAATGGCAATTGGAGTCAGAACTAATGCTTCACCTGTAAATCATTTGTACGAATGGGATGGCGACCGTACTGTTGCTCTCTGCGAAAATGAACAGCGAAGCGGGTTTACTACAATGGAAAATTGCAACGCTTTTACCCAATTCAAATTACTCTTTAATGAGGAAATTTTACTCGTTAAGGATAATATCGGCTGTGTTGAGTGCGTAAAAAATTATGGAATCCGCTTGGCACAATAGACCGCATTACGTCGCCAGTATGCGCCGTTGAATTTAATCCCGTGACCCAAGTCTGTTAAAGCGCCAAAAAACGGCCGCCCCACTCCGGGGCGGCCGTTTCTGTTTATAATCAACAATAAACCTTATGCGACCCTCACTACAACTGGCTTATCAAGGCCATTAGTTCTTTGGTTGAAATGGTGGCCGTATCGGCTTTGTCGTAAATGTAAACGAGGCTTACGGATTGGGTGGTTTCGTCGGCTATTACCACGGTTTCGAGGAAGGTGATAACGCGGGCACCGCCGCTTTTGCCTTGTTTTTTGCTTCGGATAGCCAGCCGGATTTTGTAGGCGTTATGCCCAAGTGGTGTGCCGAAATCGGGCCGCGCCAACAATTGCGTTTCGAGCGCCGCCAACTCGGTTTTCAAGGATTTGTATTTTTTCAGCAGGCGTTTTGCCGCCACCAAAAAACTTGGGGCCGTGACGACGCTAACCGGCATCGTCGGCCTCCAAAAAAGCCCGCAGGCTGGGCAGGGGCTGCCCGGCGGCCTGGGCGGCTTTCACCTCGGCCACGCCCGCCCCGATGCCTTGTAGTATCTGAAGCTTCCGGCGCAAAAGCTGCCGCTCCTGGCGCAGCTTGGCCCAGGCGGCGTAGGAAATGACGACGCTGGTGCGCTCGCCGGTATCGTTGGTGAGGTACTGAACGGCAGTGGCCATGCTGAGAAAGCGTTAAAAATGGAAGGGCTAAGCAAATTTAATCACGAGGGGCTCTAAATGGTTCGAACCGTTCTGTTCCGGCCTCGCGCTGACTGCTGCAAAAAACGCCCGCCCCACGCCGGGGCAGCCGTTTCGTCCCAGCCAACACTCCAGCCGGTTCGGGCGGGCACGCCCCGCCGCCCCCTGACCTGCTTCAAACCCCGTTGGGGTTTGCCTCCCCGGCTTTGTTCGCAAACCCCCGGCTGCGGACGGATGCAAGGCGTGTTTTGGCCCCAAAGGTGGCCCTGCAAACGCCCGCAGTGCTTGTTTTGAAGCCAAAGCGGGCACTGCGGACGACGGCAGTGCCCGCTTGGGCTTTCAACCCTGGCCTGCATTGGCCGGCAGGGCCATCTTTGGGAATAAACGGCGCACTGCCCACGAATACCGTGAAGAAATCAAAACTTTCCGGTACCTTGGCACTCCCAACCACCTAACCCCTTGAAAGCATGTTTCTGCCGTTTCTGAAAAACCCGTTTTACAACAAGCGCACCGCCCGCAAGGACTTTCTCGACCTATTGGACGGGCACCTCGACCGCATGACGGGCCAGAACACCGGCGGCCGCTACACGGCCCTGATGGCCGCCCTCACCCCGCACCGCGACGCGTACCGCGCCTTCCTCGGCGACCAGGACATCAACGTGGGCGAAAAACTGGGCAACACCGACGACGTGGAAAAGGTACTGGCCGATTTCAAAGCCTTCGCCAAAACCGAGCTGCTGGTGGACGTGCCCTACATCTTCGGCCGCAAAGCGCCCAATGCCGACGCCCTCACCTCGTTTTTGCCCGCCGGCAAAAGCGAATACAGCGGGGCCACCCTGGGCACGTTGCCCACCCTGCTCGACCGCGTGGCGACGCTCACGGCCACCTACAAAACCGACCTCGGCCCCGGCCTGGCCAAAAAAGCCGCCGACCTGAAACAGGCCTACACCGCCGCCCGCAAAACCCAGGGCGAGAGCAAAGGCGAAGTGCAGGGCGACAGCAAGGAAGAAAAAAAGCTCCGCAAAGCCGCCGCCCGCCAGCTCAAGCTGGGCCTGCTCGAGCAGCTCAGGCTCCACATCGACGAGCCCGACACGGTGAAGGCACTTTACGACGCCCGGATTTTCACCCAGCCCAAAAAGAAGGCACCCACCCCGCCCACCGCCTAAGCCGGGCGGCCCTCAAAACCAAAAAAAGCGGCCTTCCCTGATTGGGAAGGCCGCTTTTTTGGTTTTGCTGGCAGCCGTGAACACCACCCAGCGGCAATTTATCTAGCGCACGCGCACGGCAATCTCGACGCGGCGGTTCTCTTTGCGGCCTTCGGCCGTGGCGTTGCTGGCAGCGGGGGCCTGCTCGCCGAAGCTCTCGGTGCTCACCTTATCGGCGGCCATTTTGCCGGTCGTCACGAGGTAGTCTTTCACGGCGTTGGCGCGCTCCTGGGCCAGCTTGGCGTTGTAGGCGGCATCGCCGCGCGAGTCGGCGAAGCCCATCACGCGCACGTCCTTGGCGGCGTAGCGCTGGCCAATGGAGCCCACAATTTGCTCGATGGCGCCCTTGGCGCTGGGCTTGATGGTGGCCTTGTCGGTGTCGAAGAGCACGGCCTCGTCCACGGAGTACACGTCGTAGTCGTCGTCGCCGCTCACGGC
>JANXUO010000315.1 GCA_025356245.1 Hymenobacter sp. | reverse complement strand
TCACTCCTTCTTTTTTTATGAAAAAGCCCCTACTCACCACCTGCTTTGCCGCGTTGCTGGCCGGAATAATGCTATTTGCAGGCACCCCCGCTGCCCAGGCCAAAATCTGGCGCGTGGACAATAACGGCGGCTCGCCGGGCAATTTCACGACGGCGCAGGCGGCACATGACGCGGCCGCCGTGGTGGTGAACGACACGCTGTATTTTAACGGCTCGGGCACCAGCTACGGCGGCCTGACGATGACCAAGCGCCTGTACATCTTCGGGCCAGGATTTTTCCTGACCCAAAACCCCCAAACCCAGGCCGCGCCCGACGGCGCCTACCTCGACCAGCTGCGGGTGGACCCGAGCGCGGCCGGCTCCATCATCACAGGCATGACGATGTACCGGGCCTACCTGTTTGCCAGCAACACGCTATTTAAGCGCAACTACGTGGCCTCAACTACCCACGCAGTGGTGATTGGCGATGCCGGGCAGTTTGTTGGTACGTTCACGCCCTCGAACGTGCTGTGCATTCAGAACTACGTGACGACCAGCGGCAGCTACCGGGCGCTGTGGGTGTTCGGGGGCTGCTCCAACATCATCGTGACCAACAACCTGTTTCATTCGGGCGATGTGAGCTGGCCGGCGGTGTTTGCTTCGTCGAGCATGATTTTCTCGAACAACGTGCTGTTCGGGAACGTGACCACAACCAGTACCGACATCACGAACTGCTACCTGTATGGCGGCAACTCGGTGGGCGGCAGCAGCAATTCCTACCACAACAACATCTGCAACAGCACCCAATTCCCGGCCGGCAACGGCAACATTCAGAACGAGCCGATTGCCAACGTGTGCGTGAACACGGGGTCGAACGACGGATTGCTTGTGCTGAAAACCGGGTCGCCGGCCATCGGCAGCGGCGTGGGTGGGGTGGACATGGGGATGTACGGCGGGGCCGACCCCTACGTGCTGAGCGGGCTGCCAGCGATTCCGGCCATCTGGTCGATAAGCGCGCCCAGCTCGGGCAGCGGGGCCAGCGGGCTAAACGTGAACATTAAGGCGAAGTCGCATAATTAATTCAGTTTTCAGCTGCTGGCTGTTAGCTAATTCAAGCGATGAATACGTCCCCTCAACTTCCCAGGCTGTGGCCGTGGCTGAAGGTGCTCCTACTAGTGGGAGTGCTGCTCGGCGGCCGCTTGGCGCAGGCTCAGAGCCTGACGCGCCTGGAGTATTTTTACGACACCGACCCCGGCTACGGGCTGGGGCAGCAGGTGGTATTTCCGAGCGCCGCCGCGGCCCAGGATTACACCTACACGGCCAGCCTGACCGGGCTGACCCCTGGTTTCCACACCCTCTACACGCGGGTGCTGGAGCAGCGCCCACAAGAGGTGAACCCCATGGGGCCGCTGGGGCCGTTTGGAGCAGCGGCAACGGCTGGCCAGCCCAACAACTTGCCCGCCCGCAAGGCCTGGAGCACTGCACACGTGCGGCCCGTGTATGTGGGGCCGGTGGGCACCGGGCTCGACAACCTGACTTACCTCGAATACTTTTTCGACACCGACCCCGGCTACCGGCTGGGGCACGGCGTGGCGCTGACTACGCCGGGCACGAGCATCGACCAGACGTATGTGGCCGACTTGAGCGGCCTCACGCCGGGTTTCCACACGATGTACACCCGCGTGAAAAACGCAGCCGGAGCCTGGAGCATCAGCAACGTGCGGCCTGTGTATGTGGGGCCGACGAGCGGGGTAGGTGGCGTGGCTACCAACCTGACGTACGCCGAGTATTACATCGACACCGACCCCGGCTACCGAATGGGGACGCGGGTAAACTTTGCCACGCCGGGCACCAGCATCGACCAGAATTTTGTGGCCGATTTGAGTGCGGTGTCCAACGGCATCCACACCCTTTTTGTGCGGGTGCGTAACGCCGCCGGGGCCTGGAGCCTGAGCAACGTCCGGCCGTTTGTGCGGTCGGGCGTGACGGTGACCAACCCGGCGCTGAACATCACCCGCGCCGAGTATTACATCGACACCGACCCCGGCCACGGCCAGGCCACGGCTGTCACGATTACGCCCGGCTCCAGCATCGACCAGACGTTTACGGCTGATTTGAGCGGGGTGAGCAACGGCGTACACACGCTGTATGTGCGGGTGATGGACCAGAGCAAAGCCTGGAGTATTGTGAGTGTGAAGCCGTTTGTGCGGCAGGGCAGCATTGCGGGGGCGGCGCGGCCAAGTATCGTGCAGTTCCGCTACCAGGTGTTTCCGAGCGGCTCGGCCACGGCCAGCAGTCCGCCCGAATATTACGTGCTGCCGGTGCCCACGCGGGCAGCCGATGTGGATGTCACCTTTCCGACCAATGTGTGCGTGACTTCGGCGGGCAACTACATCCTGCGGGTGACGGCGTTGGATGCGAATGGCGTGCCGGCCATTGAGTATGCCCATCCGTTCAATGTAACCACGCCGTCGCAGTTCAACCCCAACCTGCCGGCCAACCTGGCGGGCTGCACGGGGCAGCCGCTGACGATTACCTCGGCTTCAGCCGGCACGGGCGGCTCGTACCAATGGAGCCGCAACGGCAGCCCGCTGGCGGGTGAAACCAACCAGAGCCTGACCGTGACAACGGCCGCTACTTATGCGGTAGCGGTGACCAGCGCGGCCGGCTGCACCGGTTCTGGCAGCACCAATGTGACGTTCTCGCCGGCCCCGACCATCGCGCTGGCTCCGTTTATGGACGTGCCCTGCGCCCAGGCCAGCACCATGCTGGATGCTGGGGCGGGCTATGCTTCGTATTTGTGGAGCCCCGGCGGCGCGACTACGCAGACCATTACGGTAAGCTCGCCCGGCACCTACTCGGTGACCGTGACGGGGGCCAGCACCGGCAGCTGCACGGCCACGGGCAGCACCGTGGTGCGGATGCCCAAGGCAGATATTATCCAGACCAATGCCACGCAATGCGCGGGCGTGAGCACCACGCTCACGCTGGCTACGCCGGTAAATGGTGGCATTGTGTGGAAAGCCAACGGCACGACCATCAGCGGGCAGACGGGCACCAGCCTGACGGTGGCCCCGACCTCGACGACGACCTACTCGGCCGTGGTGTCGGATGGCTCGTTTTCGTGTTCGGATGCGGTGACGATTAGCATTCCGCCCGCCCTGCCGCTGAACCTGCCGCCGACAACGGTGGTGGCGTGCAGCCAAACCAGCGTGACGCTGGATGCGGGCAGCGGTGGCACGTCGTATCAATGGAAGCTGAATGGCAGCAACATCGGTGGCGCTACCAGCCAAACGCATGTGGTGAACGCGCCCGGCCTGTACGGCGTGACGGTGAGCAACGGCTGCGCGGTTTCCGACCAGACCAACGTCATCATGCCGCACGCGGATATCGTGCAGGCCAGCCAGAGCATTTGCAGCGGCAGCAGCCTCACCCTGACACTGGTGACGCCGGTGAACGGCACCATCGTTTGGAAGGCCAACGGCACGACGATAAGCGGGCAGACGGGCACCAGCCTGGTGGTTTCGCCCACGACCAGCACCACCTACTCAGCGGCGGTTTCGGACCAGGGCCAAAGCTGCACCGACGCGGTAACCATTTCGGTGGATGCCCCGGCTACGGTGAGCTTGCCGGCGAATTCGTCGCCGGCCTGCGGCACGGCCAGCGTGACGCTCGACGGCGGCCCGGCCACCACTTACGCCTGGTCGCCGGGCGGGCAGACGACGCGGACGATTACCGTGAGCAGCCCCGGCACTTACTCGGTGACTGGCTATAATGGGACTTGCTCGGCCACGGCCAGCACGAATGTGTTCATGCCCTACGCCAGTATTGTGGGCGGGGCTACGCAGCGCGTTTGCGCCGGGCAGTCGATTACGCTGAGTCTGGCCGCGCCGGTGAACGGCACGGTGCTGTGGAGTACCAGCGCGACGGGCAACAGCATCACGGTTTCGCCTTCGGCTAATACGACGTATTCGGTGACGGTGAGCGCGGGCGGGCACACTTGCTCGGCTTCGGTGAACATGGTGGTCGACCCACTGCCGACCGTGACCCTGGCCGTGCAGCCGGCGGCCTGCCTGAACGCCAGCGCCTATGCCCTGACCGGCGGGCTGCCCACGGGCGGCACCTACTCCGGCCCTGGGGTACTTGGCAACAGCTTCAACCCGGCCAGCGCCGGGGTGGGGACGCATACCATCACCTACTCGTACACCGATGGCAATGGCTGCCCAGACACGGCCACCCGGCCGCTAACGGTACACCCGCTGCCGACCGTGACCCTGGCGGTCCAGCCCACAAAATGCTACAACGCGGCCAGCTTTACCCTAACGGGCGGGGCACCGGCGGGCGGCACGTACTCGGGCACGGGCGTGAGCGGCGGGAATTTCAGCCCGGTGGCCAGTGGCCTCGGCTCGTTTGACATTGCTTATACCTTCACCGACGGCAACGGCTGCGTCAACTCCGCCCTGCGGACGCTGACGGTGCTGCCGCTGCCCACATTCGCGGCTTCGGCCACGGAGCTGTGCCCCGGCTCGACGGCTACGCTCACGGTGAGCAATGCCGACGCGGGCGCGACTTATTTGTGGTCGCCGGGCGGACAGGTTACCAGCAGCATCACGGTGAACACCCCGGCGGCGGTCGGCTCGCCCGACACCTACTCAGTGACGGTGACCAACGCGGCCGGATGTACTTATTCATTCAACCAGACCATCACCCGCTCGCCGGCCTCGGTGGCCCCGCTGGCGGTGAGCAATATGCAGCCGGTGAACAACTCCGCCGGGCTGGATTTGCCGGTGAATTTCGGCTGGAACCCCGGCGGCGGCAGCAACGCCAGCAGCTTCGATTTGTACGTTTGGGCGAGCAGCGGCAGTCAGCCGGGTTCGCCTACGGTGTCGGGCATCAGCACGTTGCAGCACAGCTACGGCGGGGCGCCGCTGGCTTACGGGCAGAGCTTTAACTGGCGCGTGGTGGCCCGCAACGCCTGCGGCAGCACGGCCAGCGCGGTGCAAACCTTCCAAACCCGGCAACTGCCTGACCTGACGGTGCCCTTCGTGCAAGCGGCCGACACGGCCTACGCCGGCCAAACCGTGGCCGTGAGCTGGAACGTGCGCAACACCGGCCCGGCCAGCACCTTGGCCCAGCAGTGGCAGGACGCGGTGTATTTCTCGCAGAACCCGGCGTTTGACGGCACGGCCATTCGCATGGGCAGCGTGGGCAACGTCACTTACCTCCAACCCAACGGCACCTACATCAGCCAGGGCACTTTTGCCGTGCCGCTGAGCATGGCGGGCTACTATTACGTGTTTGTGAAGGCGAACGACGGCGGCAACCTGCTGGAAACCAATTACGCCAACAATACCGGCCGCGAAGCCACCGGCCCGCTGCCGGCCCTGGGGCGCTGCCTGGTCATCGTGCCCAGCACGCCCGATTTGGTGGTGCAAACGGCCAGCCACTTCAGCACGTTTATCGGCGGCGATACGGCGGCCGTGGCCTACCGCGTGCGCAACACCGGCAGCGTGAACCTGCTGAACGCCAACTGGACGGACGCGGGCTATTTCTCGCCCGACACCACCATCAACATTGCCCAGAACACCGGGCAGGGCATCCTCGGCCCCACGGCGCGGCGCAGTCCGCTGACGGTGAGTCACGCGGGCGAGACGTTGAACGTCAACGCCTTCTACAACGCCAGCCTGCAGGTGCCCATCCCCCACACCACCCCGACGGGCGACTACTACCTCTACGCCTTTGCCGACGACAACAACGAGGTTTTTGAAACCGCCAGCACCAACAACGTAAACCCCCGGACGCTGGTGCACCACACCACGCCCACGACGTACGACAAGCTCGAATTCGTGCCCGTGCGCGTGACGCTGCGGCCCCCGCCCGACCTGATTGTGCAAACCGTGACGGCCCCCGCCACCGCCACCGCCGGCACCACGCTGGCCGTGAGCTGGGTGGGCAAGAATACCGGCCTCAACCGGCCCTACCCGCGCCTGGAAACCTATTGGGCTGACAACGTGTACATCAGCCTCAGCGCGACCTTCAACGGCAGCGAGACCTACATCGGCCAGATTTTCCACTACGAGGCCGCCACCGGCTTGCAGCCCAACGCCACCTACGCCGCCGCGGGCACCTTAAGCTTGCCCAACGGCATCAGCGGCAATTACTACGTGTTTGTGAAGACCGACGCGGGTAACAACGTGTTCGAGTACCTGAGCGAGGGCAACAACGTGACCCGCTCGGCGGGCACAGTGGCCATCAACCTGGTGTATGCTGACTTGAACCCGACGGCCCTCACGGCTCCGACTTCGGTATCAGCCCACAACGCTTTTGTGGTGAACTACACCATCCGTAATACTACCACGGCTGTGATTGGGGCCGGTGGTAACTGGGTGGACAACATCACGGTGAGCGACGGAGCAGGGCACGCGGCTACGCTGGCCAGCGTGGCCCACACCGGGCCGCTGGCGGTGGGCGCTTCGTATTCGGGCACGGCCAGCATCAGCTTGCCCATCAGTTTCGTGCCGGGTACGCTCACGGTGCGCGTGACGGCCGACGCCGGCAACGCGGTGTACGAATTCAATTACGAAGGCAACAACGAGCTGACGACCACGCTCAATTACCTTTACTCCGATGACTTAGCGGTGCAGAACCTGACAGCTACGCCTTCGCCGGCGGCTTCGGGCAGCAGCCTCACGCTGGGCTGGCGGGTGCGCAACCTGGGTAGTTTCCAAACCCTGGCATCGAGCTGGACGGACGAGGTGTATTTGTCGGTGGATAATGTGCTGGATGGCAGTGACCTGCTGCTGGCTAACGCCGGTAGTCTGGGTGGCCAAATGCTGCCCAACGCCTTTTACACCCAAAGCCAGGCCGTGACCTTGCCCCAGGGCCTCAGCGGCAGCTACTACGTGCTGCTGCGCACCGCCAACTACCCCAACGGCACCCTGGCCGATACCAACCCGGCCAACAACACAGCCGCCCTGGCCCTGCCCATCACCCTGACGCCACCGGCTGACTTGCAGGTGGTGACGACGGGTGGCAACGGCCCGGTGGTGCCCGCCACGGCACTAGCCGGGCAGCAGGTCACCATTACCTACCGGGTGCAGAACTACGGAGTTGGCCCCACGCCGGCCGCGAGCTGGAACGACGGCATCTACCTCAGCACCTCGCCCACGGTGGCGGGCGCGACCCGCATTGGCGTGGTTTCGCGCAGCAGCAGCCTGGCCGCCAACGGCTTCTACAACGTGAGCACGACGGTGACGATTCCGGGCTACCTGGCCGGGACTTACTACCTGTTCATTGCCACCGACAGCAACGAACCCAACAATTACGGCCCCCAGCAAACGTACTGGGGTGGGGCCGTGCAGGTGGGGCAAGTGTACGAGCATCAGCACGAATTCAACAACGTGTGGCAGGCCCCGACCACGATTGCCGTGACGGTGCCGCAGCCCTCCGACCTGGTGGTGACGCTGGTGGCGGTGCCAGGCACGGCCAAGCTGGGCAAGAAAATGACCGTCAGCTACTCGGTGCGCAATCAGGGCAGCAACGCGGCCGTGGGCCTGCTGAAAGACGGCCTCTACCTGAGCAGCAACCGCGTGCTGAACACCAGTGCCGACAAGCTCTTTGGCACCAACACCCGCAACCTCACCATCGGGGCCGGGCAGACGGTGACGGGCCTCATCCGCGACCGGGTGCAGGGCCTGAACCCCGGCAGCTACCACGGCATCCTGGGCACGAACCTGTTCAACGACATCTTCGAGAACAACTACCAGAACGACACGCTCTCGCAGCAAGCCCCGACGAATGTGACGGTGAACACCCTGCCGCTGAATACGCTGGTGCCCTTCGCGCTCGACCGCGACTCGCTGGAATTCTACCGGGTGACGCCGGGCGCGGGCTTCGATTTGCGCCTAGCCCTGGGCTCGAACCAAAACAACGGGCAGAACGAAATTTACGTGGCCTACAACCGCGTGCCGACGACTTCGGACTTCGACTTCATCTACGAAGACCCCATCAACACGCGCCAGGAATTGCTGATTCCGAGCACCGGCAGCGGGCCGTACTACATTATGGTGAAAACGCCCTACGTGTACGCTGGCACGCAGACGGTTACGCTTTTTGCCGAAGCGTTGCCCTTCCAGGTGCGCTCGATTGACAGCGACACCGTGGGCCAGGGCCGCGTGACCACGCGGGTGCTGGGCGCGGGCTTCGTGCGGCGCACGGGCAGCACGGTGCCGCTGGCCGGCACCAAATTCTACCTCACCAAAGGCAGCAGCCCCGCGCCGCTGGCCGCTGCCGACATCGTGCGCTTCCGCAGCTCGGTGGAAGTGACGCTGCGCTGGCACCTCGACCGCGACTCGGTGGCCGTGGGGGTGTACAACGTGGTGGCGGAGCAGGCCAACGGCACCAAAGTGCAGCTCACCAACGGCCTCACTGTGCAGCCCAGCTCGGGCCTGCTCGTGAACTTCGCCAGCATCACGCCGCCCACCTTGCGCGTGCAAACGCGCGGCGACTGGACGTACTTCCTCACCAACTCCTCCAACGTGGACATTCCGTACTGGGAGTTCCAGTTTGCGGTGCCGCCCGGCGCGGGCGTGGTGGCTACCCACACGCCCAACGTGCGCAAGAAGAGCCAGTTTGCGCCCGCCGTGGCGCTCTCCAACTCGGCCGACAACGGTTTTGTGAGCGGCTCGACGGAGGTGTTTCCCTTCATTGCCCAGGATTTGCGGCCGGGCGAGATTATTCAGCTGAACCTGAATATGTTGCCTCCCATCAGCTTCACGGACTTGCTGGCGGCTGGCGGCACGGTCCATTTCCCGGTGGTGCTCAACCAGCAGCCCGCCTCGGAGCAAGCCTACTCGCGCCGGACGCTCGATTTTGCGACCCGCTACCAGGCGGCGGTGCGAGCCAACCCCGGCCAGTTTGGCAGCGCCGTGGTGGCGCTGGCCAACAACCCCAGCCCCACCGTGTGGCGCGACTCGCTGCAAGCCCGCTACCTGCGCCTGGGCCTGCTGGATGCCGCCTGGACGGTGCCCGCCACCAACCCCAAAGCGCCCAAGTATCTGCAACGCAACAGCCAAACCGCCGTGCCCGGCGGCGTGGCTTCCGATTACTGGCGCATCGAGGAGCAGCACCACGAGTTTCGGCCCGACCCGTTCACGACCGGCTTCCCCGTGGCCCTGCGCCCGGCCGCCGATTCGGTGCGCTTCCTTTTCAACTCGCGGGGGGCCAACAGCACGGCCATCATTGCTTCGGTGGACCCCAACCTTATCAGCGGGCCAAACGGTTACGGGCCGCGCCGCATGGTGGGCGTGCAGCAAAAGCTGAACTACCAGGTGCAGTTTGAAAACGACGCGCTGCAAGCCACCGGCCCCGCCCAGCGGGTGCG
>JANXUO010000401.1 GCA_025356245.1 Hymenobacter sp. | reverse complement strand
GTTCATTACCGTGGTGCTGTGGGAAGGCAACCGGGCCAACTTTCTGCTCATGCGCCACCTGTTTGCGCGCTACGACCAGACCATGCAGCGGCTGATGCTGCAAAGCCTGGTCAGCATAGGCTTTACAGCCGTGGCCACGTTTTTCTTCAACTGGGCCCACCTGCTGTTGTTCAGCACCCCGATGTGCCTCGACGGCCAGTTTGCGCACGCTTTCCTGCTCAAGCTGGTGCCGACTTTCATGGTGACGTCGGTGTACGAAAGCGCCTACTTTTTTGGCGAGTGGAAGTGTAACCTGCAACGCTCCGAAGCCCTGGCCCGCGCCAGCATTCAGGGCGAGCTGGAGGCCCTGCAACGCCAGCTCGACCCGCACTTTTTGTTCAATTCCCTCAACACGCTTTCGGCGCTGATTGACGACGCCAACGCCGAAGCCCAGGATTTCGTGGAGCAGCTGGCCGACGTGTACCGCTACGTGCTGCTGAGCCGCGACCGCCCCACCGTGACCCTGGCCGAGGAATTGAAGTTCGTGGACGCCTACGTGGCCCTCAACAAAACCCGCTTCCGCAACGACTTCCTGGTCGAGCACCAGCTGTCGGCCGAGGCGGTGGGCGGCACCTCCGTGGCCCCGCTCAGCGTGCAGATGCTCATCGAAAACGCCCTCAAGCACAACGTGGTGTCGGCCGCGAGCCCGCTGCACGTGCGCCTGAGCACCGCCAACGGCTACGTGAGCGTGGCCAACAACGTGCAGCCCAAACCGGCGCTGGCGCCCTCCACCAAAGTCGGCCTGCAAAACATCATCGACCGCTACCGCCTCCTCACCGAGCGCCCGGTGGAGGTGCTGCACGAGGGCGGTTTTTTCACGGTGCGCCTGCCACTGCTGGGCTGATTTATGAGCAGCCAAGACGGTCAAACGTCCCCTCCTCAGCCGAGGAGGGGACGTTTCGGCGCAGCCGGAACTGGGGTGGTGCCACCGGAGGGGCCGCGTATGCTGCCTCCATGACGTTGAGATGGCTGGGAAGATATTGTGGGGGTAGCACACGCAAGTTGTTCAACGTCATTGGCGCGAGTTCATACGGCATCAACCACCCCAGTTTCAGCTTCGCTGAAACGTCCCCTCCTCGGCTGAGGAGGGGAGTTTGACCGTTTTTTACTCCTGCAACCCCATGCGCCTGCTCCTCATCGAAGACGAATACCCGGCCGCCGAGCGCCTGCAGCGGCTGCTGCGCCAGGCCGACCCCACGGCCCAGGTGCTGGCCGTGCTGCCCAGCGTGCAGGCCGCCCGCGCATGGCTCGACGCCCACCCCGCGCCCGACCTCATCCTGAGCGACATTCAGCTCTCCGACGGGCTGAGCTTCAGCATTTTTGAGGGGCGGCCCCTCACCTGCCCCATCGTGTTCACGACCAGCTACGACGAGTACGTGCTCAAGGCTTTTCGCGTCAACAGCCTCGACTACCTGCTCAAGCCTGTGAAGCTGGACGAGCTGCGCACGGCGCTGGCCAAGTTTCGGGCGCTGCGGGCCAGCTTCGCGCCCGCCGCCGACAGCCGCCGCCTCGAGCAGCTGCTCGACCAGCTGCCCCTCAGCCCCAAAGCCTACAAAAGCCGCTTTCTGGTGGAAAGCGCCGGCCAGCTGCTGCCCCTCGACGTGGGCCAGGTGGCGTACTTTGTGAGCCGCCACGAGCTGACGACCCTCGTGGCCCGCGACAACCGCCGCTTCGTGCTCGACTACCCCCTCGAACAGCTCGAACGCCTGCTCGACCCCGCCCACTTCTTCCGGGCCAACCGCCAGCTACTGCTGCACCTGGCCGCCGTGCGCCGCCTCCACCCCCACTTCAACGGCAAGCTCAAGCTCGACCTCCACCCCGAACCCGCCGACGAGATGCTGGTGAGCCGCGAGAAGGCCGGCGCCTTCAAAGCCTGGCTGGAGAGATAGCACCGAGCCTTGGCTTGGCGCTACCGGCCGTAGTTTTGCGCCGCCTAGTTGCGCCGCCCATGAACTACCCCCTCCGCAAGCTCGCCGCCATCGACATCGGCTCCAACGCCGTGCGCTGCCAGATTTCGGCCGTGCTCTTTTACGAGGGGCGCTACCGCCTCAAGCGCGTCGAGTACGTGCGCTACCCCCTGCGGCTGGGCGAAGACGTGTTTGCGACGGGTGAGATTTCGCCGGCCAAAGCCGATAAGTTCGTCAAGTTTATGCACGCGCTGCGGCTGCTGATGGAAGTCCACGAAGTGGCCCATTACCTGGTGTGCGCCACGTCGGCGATGCGCTCGGCGGCCAACGGCCCGGCCTTGGTGGCGCGGGTGCAGCAAGAGCTGGGTATGCGCATCGAAGTCATTGACGGGCAGGCCGAAGCCTTTTACATCAACAAGGTTATCGAGCACGTCATCGAAGACAACCGCCACTACCTGCACATCGACGTGGGCGGCGGCAGCAC
>JANXUO010000398.1 GCA_025356245.1 Hymenobacter sp. | reverse complement strand
CCGTAGCCAGCAGTCGCTCTTCCCGTACGACGTGCTGACGGCCGCCCGCATGCCCACTTACGCCGACGCCGAGGCCGACGCCGCCTACAACTTCTGGCGGCTGCTGCAGCGCGCCCGCCGCGCCGACCTGATTTACGTGCTGCCCGGCGCCGACGGCAGCAAAACTGGCGAGCGCAGCCGCTTCCTGCTTCAGCTCGAACACGACCTGCTGCCCCAGGCCCCCCGCCTCACCCTCGAAGCCTGCACCGTGGCCGTGCCCGACGGCCCCGCCACCGGGTACGCGGGCGACATTACCCTCGAAAAGGACGCCGAAATGCTGGCCGCCCTGCGCGGCATCCTCAGCCGCAACATATCGCCCTCGCGCCTCAACGATTACCTGGCCTGCTCGCTGCGCTTCTACTTCAACAAGGTGGCCCGCTTCCACGAAAACGAAACCGTGGAGGAAACTCTGGAAGCCAGCAGCTTCGGCACCATGATACACGAGGCGTTGGAAATGCTTTTTAAGCCATTTCTCGAAGCCCGGCGGCCCATCACAGCCGCCGATTTGCCCGCCCTCGTCGCCGCCGCGCCCGCCGAAGTAGAGCGTGCTCTGCGCAACGAAGAAGCTGACCGCCACGCCCGCGCCGACCACGGCCTCAACCACGTGTACGGACAGGTGGCCACCCGCCTGGTTGTCAGACTGCTGGAAAGCCTGGGTACTCCTAAAAAAGACCAGTCCAGCTTACTGCCCCTGCAACTGTTTGGCTTGGAAGCCGAGCTGGCAGCCACCGTTTTTGTGCCCGTGCCGGGCCTGTCCGAGCCGTTGCCCGTGCGCCTCACCGGCTTCGCCGACCGCGTGGACGAGCTGCCCGACGGCCGCCTGCGGGTGGTGGATTACAAATCGGGCCTGGTGACGCGCAACGAATTGCAGCTCAGTGGCGCGCGCGACCGGCTGACGCCCGCCGAAGCCACCGAGCGCCTGCGCACCGAAGCTAGCTCGGCGGCGGCTAAAGTGCGGCAGCTCTGGCTCTACCGCCTCATGCTGGCCCACACCTACCCCAAGCGCGAAACGGCCGAAACTGCCATTCTCTCGCTCCGCAACCTCGACGAAGGCCTGCTCGCCGCCGACATCAGCTTCCTCACCGCCGACGGCTCTACCTTCGTAGACGCCTCCGAAGCCCTTGTGCAGCAAATTGTTCTGCGCATCCTCGACCCCGCCGAGCCCATCCGCAAAACCGACGATTTTGCCCAGTGCGAGTACTGCAACTACCGGGGCATCTGCGCCCGATGAGGCGGTCAAAAAGTCCCCTCCCGCCAGGAAGGGGACGTTCCGGCGAAGCCGGAACCGGGGAGGGATGGCGTAGGAACTCGCGTTGAACAACCTCGTCTCTACCGAAAGAACCTGAATGCACAACTGACGAAATTCGTACTCGGCACCACTTCCGTGGCCCGACAACTCAGCAGATTGGGGCTCCGCACATCGGTACGCCCCGTTTTTGCGTTAGCTTTAGCGTCCGCGAACTTCCTCCGCTCATGCCCGTTGCCCCCCACCACGCCGTTCACCGCTGGCTGCGCCCTTTGTTGGTGTGGCGGGCGCGGCACGTCAGTGAGCGGGTTTACATGTTGTTGCTGAGCGTATTGGTGGGCATCGCTTCGGGCCTGATGGCGGTGTTGCTCAAAACCAGTATTCGCACCGGGGCGCGGCTTTTGCAGGAGCACATTGCCGAGCCACAACGGGTATTTGCCCTCTCGCTTTACCCCATTATTGGCATTGGCCTCACAGTGTTAGCCACCAAATACCTGCTGGGTGGGCAGCTGGGACGGGGCATTGGCCCCATCATCTACAACACCACCCGCGAGCAAAGCATTGTGCCGCGCTCCAAGCTTTATTCTCAGCTCATTACCTCGTTTCTAACGGTCACGTTCGGCGGCTCGGCGGGCACCGAAGCCCCCATTTCGGTGACGGGCGCCGCCCTGGGCTCCAACGCCGCCCGGGTGCTGCACCTCGACCGGCGGCGGCGGCGGCTGCTCACGGGCTGCGGGGCGGCGGCGGGGGTGGCGGCCATCTTTAACTCGCCCATCGCCGGGGTGCTGTTTGCGGTCGAGGTTATCCTGCAACGCCTGCCAGCCCAATACTTTATCCCGCTGCTGCTATCGTCGGCAGCGGCCACGGTGGTGTCCAAAAGTCTGTACGCGGGGCAGCCCTTCGTGCTCGTTACCAACAGCTGGCCCGTGGACGCGGTGCCGTTTTACGTGCTGCTGGGGCTGTTCACGGCTTTTTTCTCGGTTTACATGATTCGGGTGTACCACTGGTCCGACCGTTTTTTTGAGCGCTGGCCGGGGCTGCGCTGGCAAAAAGTGGTGGGCGGCGGCCTGGCCTTGGGCCTGTTAATATTCTTGTTTCCAACGCTCTATGGCGAAGGTTATAACACCGTGGAATTACTGCTGCACGGCCAAGCCAGCCACGTTACCGACGGCAGCATTTTTTCGGTGTACGACGACCACAACCCTTGGCTACTGCTGGTGCTGGTGCTGTTTTCGATGATGCTGAAAGTGGTGGCCACCAGCATTACAGTGGGCGCGGGCGGCAACGGCGGCATGTTCGGCTCCTCGCTCTTTGCCGGGGCGCTGGGTGGATTTTTTTTCGCTCGTGTGCTGAACATGAGCGGATTGGTGCTGGTACCCGAAATTCATTTTATCGTGCTGGGCATGGCGGGTACGCTGGCGGGCGTCATTCACGCGCCGCTGACGGCCATCTTCCT
>JANXUO010000300.1 GCA_025356245.1 Hymenobacter sp. | reverse complement strand
TCGCGCATCAGGCACAAATACGGGCAGACAAACGCCCATTCATCATCGGAAACATCGCTCGGGTAATGGGCTGCTTTGGCCATGCCCCAAATTTAACCCCAATACAGAACAGACTCTAGTAGCTAAAATTAAAGCTGCCGTTGGTGATGGTGGCCGTCGTGATGTTGTTGGGGTCGTCGGTATTGATGGCCGTGAAAGCAAACGTGCCGCTCATGGTGCGGGCTGCTGCGTTGTAGCCCGTGACGGTGAACGTGCCCCGGCCCGCGTAGCCGGACGTCGGGCCGGTTTGGTACAGGTAGGTGCCGTAGCGCACCGTGACGCCCCCCGTGGTTCTGGAATACCCGCCCGAGTTGTACCCCGGCCCGTTGGCGTACAAGTCATAGGTGCCCAGGCCCGAAATGTAGTCGGAAAAGTAAAAGCTGACCTCGTTCTGCACGTTGCCAGCGGTGGCGGAGGCTACTATTTCGGTGGCGCTGCCCTGTGCCCGCACCACGCCCGATAGCGTCGTGCTGGTGTAGGCGGTGCCGTCAACCGTCCAGGTTATTGTGCCGCGGGGGGTGCCGTCGCCCTGCACCAGCACGGTGCCGGCGGGTGCGGTTTGGCCGGCCACTACGTCAACAGCGCGGGGGGCGGGTGTGCCAAAGCCACTGGCCGGGGTGAAGGTGAGGTTGTAGCGGCCGGGGGCCAGGCCCGTGAGCGCAAAGGCCCCGGTGCTGGCGTTGGGCGTAGCCAGAAAGGTAATGCCGTTGCCGTTGGTGGCCGTGACGGTGGTAAGGGAGCCCGCCGGGGTGATGTTGCCCTCCACCGCACCCGTGGTGGCCACGGGTGCGACGTCTTCTTTTTTAGAGCAGGAAATGGTGGCCGTGAGCAGCGGCAGGCTGAGGAGCCCCAGCAGCAGCCAGGAGCGAAGGGGTTGAAACATCGTCAGAATAAGATTTGAAAATGCTGAAAATCAGCTCGACAAAAGTACGATGACGATGACGGTGCGGGTCGGCACGGCCCTGGACCGCGTATCAGATACTCCCCCGCTATCTGGCTTGCCTATGTGGGCTGCTGACCATCACCGCCGTACTTTTGGGCAACGATGCGCCCCGGAACCCTTTTTTTGTTGTGTTTTTTGCTGCTGTCGGGCTGGGGCCACGGGCAAGCGTTGCCCGCCGCCGACACAGTAGGCAAAAACACCTACACGTATACGGAAACAATGCCGGTATTTCCGGGCCGAAGCCCTGCCGACAGCACCCGCTCGTGGAACCAACGCATTGGAAATTTCCTGGAAGATAGTCTGCGGACGATACCTAAAGTCCTGCGTAACGGGGTAACGGGCAAGGTGTTTTTTGCGTTTACGGTCGATGTTCAGGGCCGCACCACCGATATTCATTTGGTAAAAGGACTCCGCGCCGACCTGGATGCCGTCGTGCTGCGCAACGCCCAGCGTCTGAAGCAGGTGCAGTGGCGGCCCGGCACCCAGAACGGCCGGCCGGTACGCGTGTCGTTCACGGTTCCCGTCAGCTTTAATGCTGGGTCTCAAGCGCCCGCTGTCCCGGGTCAATTATGGGCCGATTCGCTGGACGGGCCTGCATTTCGGCAAAACAGGGGCTTGCCGCTGAATAGTTGGGGTTCTGACCGGCGCATATTGCCTCCCGACCGCAGCATCATCTACGGCAGCTGCATTCAGCGGCTGGGGTTTAGCAGCGGCGGCTTTGGGCAGTACGTGCGCCTCGAAAACCTAAGCACCGGTAAGGGCGTGTCTTTCGAAGTAAAGCCCCCGATGCGGACGCGGCCCCAAAATGCGTTCTGCTACGTGCTGCTGCCCGGCCGCTACGCGCTGCACACTTACTTTTTCACCGTCAGCAAATGGTACGGGGGCGAGCAGCACCAAGAGGAATTGCGCAAGGCGAACCTGGTTGGGCAAGCGTTGCGCGCTACCCGGTATGTGTTTACGGTGGCTCCCGGCCAGGTGTACTACGTCGGCAGTTGGGATTTGCATCAGGAAAACCAGCCCGTTTTCCGCAACGAAAAAGCGGCGTTGGATGCGCAGCTAGCGCCCATCTTTACGCACCTTGATTTCAGCCAGTCGGCGGTGGCGCTACCGGAGTAGGCGGCACTGTTTGTACCAGTTTTGTGGCAGGCTGTTGGTTGATGTGGCCCTTAGAGCAATTTCCAAATTCGTGTACAGTTTACCGCCTTGCAATTGACCCCACCCCCTAACCCCCCGCCGCTTGATGCGCGGAATCCGATGGAGAGGGGGACTAGCTATATTTTCTAGTTTGCTGATTTCTAAGGTTTGACGTCGGCTGTGGAATGACCTTTCACGACACCTTTTTCGAGGCTGGCGACGGCAAGGGTTTGGTTCTTGCCGATGGTGAAATGATATTCGTCGAGGCCGGAGCCGCTGGCTTTGGCGAAGGCCGTGTGGCCATCGAGGTAAAATGCGGTAGGTGCCCACGCGCTTTTTGGCCAGGCTGAAGTGGATGACGTCCAGCTCGTTGATTTTGGTTTCGCCGTTGAGCAGCACCTCGTCGGCGCTGGTGGCGAAGGGCTGGCCATGTTCACGGGATTGGAGACGTTGGCGGTGTGGCCGTCGGCGTAGTAGGCCAGATAGAGCTGCCCGTCAATTTTGCAGGACAGGGTCGTGTGTTGATTTTAGGACTTACGCACTCGCCCCGACCAACGCGGGGATAAGCGGATTTTGGAGGAGTTGGCGCAGGTACGGTGCCCACTGCTGCTGGTGGGCCTGGTAGAGGGTCTGCCCGACCCGCCGGGC
>JANXUO010000294.1 GCA_025356245.1 Hymenobacter sp. | reverse complement strand
TGGTCGCCAACCCTGGGCTGTGTTGTGCAACCCCTTCGGGGTAGTCGTCCTAGAAACAAGAGACCAGCAACACGAAACATCATTCCCCTACCACCAGTGGCCGCGACACCGGCCCGGCCGGCGTATCAAGCGTGAGCCAGTAGAAGCCCGGCGCGGCGTGGCCTAGGTCGAGGAGGCGCTCGTTGGTGGCCGATGGCGTGAGGGCGGGCAGCGCCAGCACCAAGCGGCCCAGGCCGTCGCGCACTTGCAGCGGGGCTTGGGCCAGGGCGGGCGTGGCAGCGCGCAGCACCAGGCGGCCGCTGGCGCTGGGGTTGGGGAAAAGCTCGAAATCAGCCTTTGTGCCCATACGGCCCGTCGTGGCCGTGGGCCGCCCGTGCAGGGTGAGGCCGACGAGAATGGGGTCGTGGTCGGAGGTGCGGAAGGCGCTGGTGGTGTCGGTGGCCGGGCCGGCGGCGGCGTAGTCCAGGAAGGTGGGCTCTTCGCCGTTGATGCCCCAGCGCAGCACTTCGGCCCGGCCCGCGAGGGCGGCCGTGTAGAGGGCATGGTCGAGGGCACTGCGCTGGCCGTTGAACACGTAGGAGGTGCTGGTGGCGGGGGTGCCGGGCAGCAGGCCCCCGGCCCGCAGCACGTCTATCGGGTCTTCCTCGAAGGCGGCGTTGTAGTCGCCCATGGTCAGCACCCGGTCGTTGCCGGCCGGCACCACCGTGCTGCTGATGAATTGCAGGAGCGCTGCCGCCTGCTGCCGCCGCCGCAGGTTGGATGGCCCCTGGCCGTCGCCCTGGTCGGCGTTGGCCCCCGAGCCGCTGGCCTTCGACTTAAAGTGGTTGGCGACGAGGGCAAACGTGTCGGCCGGCACCGTGCCGGGGGCGGGGCGCGTGGCAAACACCTGGGCCAGCGGGGGGCGCTCGAAGGGCCCGCCCAGCGCCAGCAACGCCGGCCCTACGGGCCGCAGCCGCCCGGTTTTATAGAGGATGACGCAGTGAATGGCGTCGCCGTTGCCCGCCTGCCGGGTGGCTCCGCCGTCGTCCACGAAAGCGTAAGTGCCGGCCCCGACGGCTTGGTTAAGGCCATTCACCACGTCCTGCACCGCCGATTGCGGGCCGGTGCCGTCGTTTTCCACCTCCATCAGCGCCACGGCGTCGGCGTCGAGGCGGGCCAGGGCCACCAGAATTTTGGCGCGCTGGCGGCGGTAGTCGGCGTAAGTCAGCGCCCCGCGCGAGGTGGGGAAGCCGCCCCCGAGGCCGTTGCCGTTGAAGTAGTTTTCGATGTTGAAGCTGGCCACCCGCAACTCGGCCGGGGTGGCGAAGGCGGGCACGGCGGGGCGCTGCACGGCCACGGCGGGCGCATTGGCCCCCGGCAGCGGCTGCACCAGCCACTGCGTGCCGCCAAAGGCCAGGATGCCGCGCAGGTTGGCCACGGTGCTGCCCACGCG
The DNA here is from genome assembly GCA_025356245.1 of Hymenobacter sp. Lineage (GTDB taxonomy): Bacteria > Bacteroidota > Bacteroidia > Cytophagales > Hymenobacteraceae > Hymenobacter. The sequence goes on along the minus strand of JANXUO010000294.1, from coordinate 1,466 downwards.
CACGGTGCCCAGTACGGGGTCGAGGTAGGGTGTGGGGCTGGGGTTGGGCGTGGCACGGCCGTCGTCGAGCAGGATGATTTTGGCGGTGTTGGCGGCGGCGTAGGCCGTAACGGCGGCGGCGTTGGTGTTGCCGCTGCTACTGGTGCCGCTGGCTGGGTTGTCATTAGGGTCAACTACTTGCGTGGGCTGGTACACCGGCCCGCGCACCGAGAGCCGCAGCTCGCCCCGGCTGCGCACGCTGCCCACGTCGGCCACCGTGAGCGGGGCCGCAAACTGCACCCGCATTCCTTCCAGCGCCTCGGCATCGGCTGCGCTGCTGTAGGTGGCGTTGTTAAGGAGCGCAAACGCGGGCAGGGCCACGCCCGTGGCGAGTGGCGTAGCCGTGGCCCCCACCAGCACCGCTTGGTTGTACGACGGAAACGCCCCATCTTCCTGCACCGTGCCACTGAGCAGAAGCCGGTCGCCGACGGCCACCGTGGGGCTGGTTTGGGCCACAAACAGGGCGTCGGAAGTAGCGGGGTCGCCGTCGGCGTCGGCCGCTTCGTTCTGCACAAAATAGCCCGCCGGGCTGAGGCTGGCGTACACGGCCGTCACCACGGCCCGCACGGTGGTGGGGCCGGCCGTGGCCGTGGCCCCGTTGGTTTGCAGCACGCCGATGGGGGTGATGGTTTGGGCCAGCGCAGCGGCAGGCAGCAGACTAAAAGCGAGTAAGAAATACTTCATGCGGTAAGCGCGGAGCAGAATAAATGCCGCAAAGGCGGTTGTCAAAGATACGCGGCAAAGTAAGTGGCCCAGGACCGGATGCTTGTTTTTGGTGTTGGGTATTTGGTGTTGGGTATTTGGTGTTGGGTGTTTGGTATTCGGTGTTCGGTATTTGGGTGTTGGGTATTCGGTGTTTGCCTGCCCAAAACCGAACATTAAATACCCAATACCAAATACCCAACACCAAATACCCAACACCAAATACCGAACACTAAATACCCAAAACCCCCAAACTCCCCATCCCATGCCCAACCTTCCCGAAGTGTGGCTTCGCAACACCCCCGAGCCGGGCGTGCCGCCGCTGCTCCAGCCCCTGGCCCATGCCCTGCGGCAAGTCTGTGAAGAGTTGGCGCCCTTACTGGCGGCTTTTCTGCCCGCCCGGCTCAATGCCCGGCCGGCCGGACTAGCCTCGGTGGGCTTCCACCTGCAACACCTGACGGGGGTGCTCAACCGCTTGGCCACCTACGCCCGTACCGAGGCCCTGACGGCCGCCCAGCTGGACTATCTCGCGGCCGAAACCGCCCCGCTGCCGGCCACTGCCGCCACGCTGGCTGCTCTCGAAACCGCCTTCGTAACCCAGGTGGAGAATTTTATTCAGCAGCTGGCCCGCACCAGCCCGGCCACGCTAGACCAGGTGCGCAACGTGGGCCGGGCGCAGCTGCCCAGCACCGTAATGGGCCTGCTGGTGCACGCCACCGAACACA
>JANXUO010000287.1 GCA_025356245.1 Hymenobacter sp. | reverse complement strand
GGCGGAGAAGGGGAGCGCGGGCAGAATCCATTGGCGAATCATATCTTTGGACAGGACTTCCATTAAAATGCGGAAAAAGGAGTGTTGCAACTCAAATTTCGCGCTTTCTTGGGAGTCCTTTGACTTTCTAAACAGCTTCATTATCAAAAACTTTACCAAGGCCATGAAAATCGTGCTGCGGGTAGAAGGTGAGATTAAGTTGTAACAATTGCCCTGCGTTTGCCCAGTTTGATTAGGTTTTAGGAGATGGGGCACGGTCACCCTCATTTCATGGAAGTGAAATCTTCCACGACCCGAATAAAGCAGGATAAACATTTCGACAGCGGAAGCTCGCAAGGCAGAAGCCAACCGCGCAACTTACGGCATTATGCTGATGGCTAGTATCCAAAGTGTTCAAGTCAAGGCCTAACCATTGAAATTATTAAACAGCCTTGTTCACATCATCGCTTCGTATCATTGATGCATCACACTCGCTTCTCAGTTCAAGAAGAAACCTTTCTAGTACGTTTGCTGAAACCGATTAGCGGGGACCCGTGAGGGGACCCAGTGATTGATTCGGGCAGTTTTGGATTGTTGCTGATAATGACCGACCTTTGTTCCCGGTATCAAGAGGCCATTTGGTAACCGTCGTCAGATTTCGCTAGACACGTCTAGACCTAGTTTTGGCCCCCCTACGGACTACAATAAATCCCCATTGCAGCTTGCAGTGGGGGTTTTTGATTTTCTAAGTATGTGTTGGAAGAGAAAATTGGTGCAGGATGGAAAGCGTTGGGCATTGATTTCTCCCATTAGTGCCTTCCGAACTCACCGAAAAAGGCCTCACTTGAAAAGCCCTTTATCCCACTTTTTCCTTGTAATGCACTTCCGGCTGCTGGCGTAGCTGCCCGGCGGCCCACTCGGGGGTGATGTCGCGCTGGGGGTTGGCCAATAGCTCGTAGCCCACCATGAACTTGCGGACGCTGGCCGAGCGCAGCAGGGGCGGGAAGAAGTGCAGGTGCAGGTGCCACTCCGGGTGGGCCGCGCCGTCGGTGGGGCGCTGGTGCAGGCCGGCCGAGTAGGGGAAAGACGTTTGGAAGAGGTTGTCGTAGCGGATGGTGAGGCGGCGCAGGGCGTCGGCCAGGGCGTCTTTCTCGGGGTTGCTGAGCTGGGTGAGGTCGGCCACGGGGCGGCGGGGCAGCAGCAGAGTTTCGAAGGGCCACGCGGCCCAGAAGGGCACCAGGGCCACCCAATGTGCGTTTTCGAGCACCAAGCGACTGGCTTCTGCCAGCTCGATGGCGAGGTAGTCGGTGAGCAAGGTGCGGCCGTGGGTTTCGAAGTGGGCCAGCTGCTGTTGGGTTTCTTTGGCGGGCTCGCCGGGCACGGTGCGCTGCGCCCAAATCTGGCCGTGCGGGTGGGGGTTCGAGCAGCCCATGACGGCCCCTTTGTTCTCAAAAATCTGGACGTAGTTGATGTCGGGCCGCGCCCCGAGGGTGGCAAACTCCTGCGTCCACACGTCCACCACCTGCCGGATTTCGGCGGGGCTCATCTCGGGCAGGGTCAGGTCGTGGCGCGGCGAGAAGCAGATGACGCGGCACACGCCCGTCTCGGCCTCGGCCCGTAGCAGGCCGCCCCGCTCGAAGCCCCCGGCCGGGGCATCGGCGCGCAGGGCGGCAAAATCGTTGTCGAACACGAAGGTGCCGGGGTAGTCGGGGTTGCGCACGCCGTTGGCCCGCTGGTTGCCGGGGCAGAGGTAGCAGCCGGGGTCGTGGGCGGGGCGGGAGGCCGTGTCGGGGGCTTCCTGCTGGCCCTGCCAGGGCCGCAGCGCCCGGTGCGGCGACACCAGCAGCCACTCGCCGGTGAGGGCATTAAAGCGGCGGTGCGGGTGCTGGGCGAGGTCGAACATTTTTAAATGAGGAATGAGGAATTGTACCGCGCAGCTCCTGCTTCGCGTCGCCGGAACGGCGAATGAACGTGAGGAGGAATCAGAGGCAGCATACGCGAGAATTCGCTGTTTCGGCGACGCGAAGCTGGATTTTTGCGTTACTGTTCCGCACCCAAAAATTCTGAGACGCCCGCCACAATGGTGGTTTGGTAAGTGGCCAGGGGCAGGTTTAGCTGCGCCTGGTAAGCGGCGGTGGCGGTGGCTACAAAATCGGCCACGGCGGGGGCGGGCAGCAGGTTGATGGTGCAGCCGCCGAAGCCGCCGCCCATCATGCGGGCGCCCAGTACCCCGGCGTGGCCGCGGGCTATTTCTACTAGGACATCCAGTTCAACGCAGCTTACCTGGTAGTCGTCGCGCAGGCCAGCGTGCGAGGCGTACATCTGCTGCCCGAAGGCGGCCATGTTGCCGGCGGCCAGGTGCTGGCAGGCGGTTTCGACGCGCTGGTTTTCCTGCACCACGTACCGGCAGCGGCGGTACACCACCGGGCCGAGCGCGGCGCGGTGGGCCTCCAGCTGGGCCAGCGTGGCGTCGCGCAGGGTTTGCACCTGCGGGTAGTGCTGCTGCAAAAGTGCCACGCCCTGCTCGCACTCGTGGCGGCGGGTGTTGTATTCGGAGGCGGCCAGCGCGTGCTTCACACCGGAGTTGCACAGCACCAAGCGGTAAGCCGTTGCGTCGAAGGGAAAATAGGTGTATTCCAGCGAGCGGCAGTCTAGCTTCACCACCTGCCCGGCCCGGCCAAACAGGCTGGCAAACTGGTCCATGATGCCGCACTGCACCCCGGCAAACTCATGCTCGGCCGCCTGGCTCAGCAGGGCCAGCTCCAGGCGGCTTAGGTTGGTGTTCAGTAGTTTATTAAGCGCAAAGGCCAGGCCGCACTCCACGGCGGCCGACGACGACAGGCCGGCCCCCATCGGGATGTTGCCCCCAAACACGCAGTCGAAGCCCGGCACCGCCACACCGCGCCGCTGAAACTGCGCCACTACGCCTTTCAGGTAGTTGGCCCACATGGTGTTGCCGGGCTGCACGGCTGCCCCCGCCAAAGGCAGGTCGTAGGCTTCGTGGTTGTCGTAGGCAAACAGGCGGGCCGTGTTCAACCCGTTCAGGCCCACGGCAAACACAATCTCCCGGTCGATAGCGGCGGGCAGTACGAAGCCGCCGTTGTAGTCGGTGTGCTCGCCAATCAAATTTACCCGGCCGGGGGCGCGCACCAACAGCGGCGCGTAGCCG
>JANXUO010000283.1 GCA_025356245.1 Hymenobacter sp. | reverse complement strand
CCGTCTTTTCCGAGGCGTTATCATCGGTAGAAGCAGTAGTGCCCTGCGCGACTAGCTTGTTCAACGCATCGGGACCTTCTCCGCGCTGCAATACGCGCACGTACATGGCAATTTTCCAACGCTCCTCCGGGTTCACGATGGAACCGTGAGGCATCATGCGGTTGCGGCCCCACTGAATGACGTGGTAGATATGACCATCGTTCATCGTTTTGTAAGACTCGGCCGCGTAATTCGGTACCCCCTTAAACTTCAGGCCCACCGCACCTTGACCGTTGCCCTGCTCGCCATGGCAGTGCGAGCAAATGCGTGTGTAGAGTACTTTGCCTTCTTCTAAATTCGCCTTGGTGTAGGCGTAAGGATTGCGAAGCGTGCGCTCGGCGATACCTACACTGTCCTTCGGAATATGGTCGAAGTAGTTGAGCTTGCCGCGGGGCACGGTGCCGTTAGCAGGCGTACGTTCGTTGATACCGAATGAATTTACCGGGTTGAAGTGGGTTTGGCTCAGGGGGTCGTACGGGATGGACTCGTACATCTCCGGAGCGTATTCCACGCCGGGGTCGTTTCCGTCGTGGGTACAGGCCGTAGTGGCCAGCCCCAGGGACAGCAGCAGCGCCGAAACGCGCAGGCTCAAGGTCAGCGGATGCGTCATTACTAGTTGGTCATTTCTTTTTGGTTGACTTCCGAAGCACCGTTTTCGCGGAGCAGCTGGGTCAGCCGGGGAAACTGCGAGCTGGTTTCATCCAGCTCGATGGCCATTACGAACTTGTCGTCGGTGGCGCGCACGTCCATCACCGGCACTTTGAAGCGCGGGTACAGGCCCGTGATGGTGAAGAACGTGATAGCCATGCCGTGGCAGGTAAAGAACACGGTGAGCTCAAATGCTACCGGCACGAAGGCAGGCAGACCGATGTGGGGCTTGCCACCAATAATCATCGGCCAATCGAAACCCAACATGTAAATCTGCATCCACAACGCGAAGGCCAAGCCCGTCATGCCAAAGAAGAAGGCGGCGATTGGCAAGCGCGAACGTTCGATACCAAGGGCGTCGTCGATGCCGTGGACCGGGTAGGGCGAGAATACGTCATATACTTTCACGCCAGCAGCGCGGACGTTTTCTACGGCGTGGAGCAGCACGTCTTCGTCTTCGAAGATGCCGAGAGCGAATTGCTTAGTCATGCTGATTGAATGTTATAGGTGCCGAGGCGGGAACACCAGGGGCAGCCACTTGAGCGGGCGCATGGTGAGCTTTGTTAGGGTTGTAAGTCGGGCCGTTATCCACGGTGTATTTCAGGATAGTCTTCACTTCGGCCATGTTAATCACGGGGAAGAACTTGGCGAAGAGCAGGAACAGCGTGAAGAACAGGCCGAGGGTACCAACGTACAGGCCGATGTCGATAATTGAGGGCGAGAACATGGCCCAGCTCGACGGCAAATAGTCGCGGTGCAGCGAGGTCACGATGATTACGAAACGCTCGAACCACATGCCGATGTTCACAATGATGGACAGGACGAACGTGAGCGGGATGCTGTAGCGCACTCGACGGAACCACACCAGCTGCGGCGTAATCACGTTGCAGGTCATCATCGAGGCATAGGCCCACCAGTATGGCCCGGTAGCGCGGTTGATGAAGGCGTACTGCTCAAACTCGACCTGCGAGTACCAGGCAATGAAGAACTCGGTAATGTAGGCCACGCCCACTACGGAGCCGGTCACCATCATGATTTTGTTCATCAAGGCAATGTGCTCCAGCGTAATGTAGTCTTCTAGCTTGAAGGTTACGCGGGTGATGAGCATCAGCGTCAGCACCATCGCGAAGCCCGAGAAGATGGCCCCGGCTACGAAGTAAGGCGGAAAAATGGTGGTGTGCCAGCCCGGTACGATGGAGGTGGCAAAGTCCATCGACACAATGGTGTGCACCGACAACACGAGCGGCGTAGAAACACCGGCCAGGATAAGCGAAACGGTTTCGTAGCGTGACCAATGCTTGGCCGAACCTTTCCAGTTGAAACTCAGCAGCGAGTAGGCAATTTTAGACACTTTGCCAGTGGCGCGGTCGCGAATGGTGGCGAAATCGGGCACCAAGCCCGTGTACCAGAACACCAGCGACACCGAGAAGTAGGTGGAGATGGCAAACACGTCCCAGAGCAGCGGCGAGTTGAAGTTGCCCCACAGTGAGCCGTAGGTATTTTGCAGCGGGAATACCCAGAAAGCCATCCAGGGCCGGCCCATATGCAAAATCGGGAACTGTGCGGCGCAAATCACGGCGAAGATGGTCATTGCTTCGGCGGCGCGGTTGATGCTGCTACGCCACTTTTGGCGGAATAGCAATAGTACGGCCGAAATGAGAGTGCCAGCGTGGCCGATGCCCACCCACCACACAAAGTTGGTGATGTCCCAGGCCCAGTCCACGGTTTTGTTGAGGCCCCACTCGCCGATGCCGTACCACAGGGTACGGTAAACGGAGTAGAAAAAGATGCCCAGGAAAACGAGCGCCACCGAGAAGGCCGCCATCCAGCGGATATTTGGGGCGGCCTCCACCTGCTTGCAGATATCGTCGGTAACGTCGTGGTACGTCTTCCCCCCGGTAATGAGCGGTTCGCGTACGGCTGATACGTGTTGCATAATGAAAACTGGGAGTTAGTTTACAGGCGGTTAACGGGCATTAGGCCGTGTGTTCTTCGGCGAAGAATTTGGCGTCCGAGTTCCGAATCTTGGTCAGATACGTTACGTTGGGCTGCACGTTGATGCTATCGAGCGAGTGGAAAGCGCGTTCGCCGTCTTCGCGCTTAAGGAGCTTGTGGATGTCGCTGTTCGGGTCGCGCATGTCACCGAAGACGATAGCCTCGGTGGGGCATGACTGGGCGCAGGCGGTGGTGATTTCGCCATCTATCGGGCGGCGCTTCTGCTTCTTGGCTTCGAGCTTGCCAAGCTGGATGCGCTGCACGCAGAACGAGCATTTCTCCATCACGCCGCGGGCCCGCACGGTCACGTCGGGGTTCAGCACCATCCGGCCCAGGTCGGTGAACATGTGGCCGTTGACAATCTCGAACTTGTCGTTCGAGTAGTACGAGAACCAGTTGAAGCGCCGCACTTTGTACGGGCAGTTGTTGGCGCAGTACCGGGTGCCGATGCAGCGGTTATACGTCATCTGGTTCAGGCCCTCCGAGCTGTGCGTGGTGGCCAGTACGGGGCACACCGTTTCGCAGGGCGCGTGGTTGCACTGCTGGCACATCATGGGCTGGAAAATGACCTGCGGGTTGTCCGACGGGTCTTCCATTGCCTTGTAAGTAGCCACCTTGCCTTTCTCGTCAAACTCCGTCTTGTGGTGGTCCGACGAATAGTAGCGGTCGATGCGAATCCAGTGCATCTCACGGCGGTTGATGACCTGCTGCTTGCCCACCACGGCTACGTTGTTTTCGGCCTGGCACCCAATCACGCACGAGCCGCAGCCGATGCACGAGTTAAGGTCGATGGCCATGCCCCAGTGGTGGTTATTGTACTGGTAATCTTGCCACAACGATACGCGGCTGGGCTTTTCGAGGCCATCGGGCGTTACGACTTTCTCGTACTCGGTGACTTCCTTGGGGTTTTCGCGGTAGTTGGCGAGGGTGTTTTCCTGCACCACCGGCTTGCGGTCCATCAGCGTTTGATGCGTCTGGGTTTGAGCGATGGGCGAGGTAGCACCGGTTTTTTCGAGCGTCACGACGCCGTGGTACTGAATGCCGGTGGCGGTAGCCAAGGCCATCGGCGCGGCGTTTTCGCCCACTTTGTCGCCTACTTTGCCCGCAAGCGTGCGGCCGTAACCGAGGGCAATGCTCACGGTGCCATTGGTTTGACCGGGCTGCACCAGCACGGGCAACTCGATGCTGTGACCGTTGCCGGTCACCTTCAGCACATCACCCTGCGACCAGCCTTTTTCAACGGCCATTACTCGCGGTACAGCCACGTAATTGCCCCAAGTAGCTTTGCTGATGGGGTCGGGCAGTTCTTGCAGGAACGGATTGTTAGCCTCGCAGCCGGCGGTGCCGATGCCAACCTTCTCGTATAGCGCCAACTCTACGCCGGAGGGCTTGGCGCCGCCGCTGATGCGGGCCACGGCATCGGCAGCGCTTATAGCGCCACCCAGCATAGTAGTGGGCGTGAAGTTGTCGGAACCCGTGGCAATGCCGTCGTGCACAGCCTTGTCCCAACCCGCCTGGCCGCTACCGGTCATGCGCTGGAAATTGGTGCGCAGGAAGTTGTAATAACTGCCGCTGTTGCCCGACCAGCGCATGAGCGACTCCTGCGCCTGGCGCGTGGAGAAGATGGGCGAAATAGCGGGCTGCGACAGGCTTAACTGGCCTTTTTTGGGCTCAAAGTCGTTCCACGACTCCAGCCAATGGTGGTCGGGGGCGGCAAATTCACACAGGCTACCGGTCTCATCGAGGCGGTCGTTAAGCGAGATGGTGAGCTTTACCTTACCGCTGGCTTTGCCGAGGGCAACAGCCAGCTGCTTGCCCAGCGGGTGGTTGTACACCGGATTGGCGTGGTAAAAAATGACCGCGCCAATCCGGCCGTCGTTGATGTCGCTCAGCAGCTTGGCCATGCGCACGTCGTCGCCCTGGCGCACGTAGCTGGGGTTGACCAAATCGACGGTAGTACCCACGTTGCCAAGGGCCTGATTGATGGCTGCCACCAAGGTTTGCACGGCCGGGTCGTTGGAGCCCGACACCACGAGGCCCGCGCCTTTGTTGGCGAGCAGGGCTTCGGCAGCGGCTTTCACGGCAACATTTTCGCTCATCGGCGAGGTGGCGCCGCCCACAATTTTTCCGTAGAGCGCCGTGGCTACGGCCCCAATTTCCGAAGGCTTCACCGGCACCCGCACGTCGGCGTTGGAGCCGGTGAGGGTCATGGCGGTTTCGAACTGGTAGTGCTTCGACATGGTGCGCTTATCGGAGCGCACTTTGCGGTTTTTCACGTACTGCTTGGCGTACTCAACCGGCGAAATCCAAGTGCCCAGGAAATCGGCATTGAGGCTGACGACGACGTTGGCCTTGCCGAAATCGTAGCTCGGCAACATGCCGCCGTTGGCTTGCAACAGGCCGGTGGCCGACTGCGCATCGTACATCACATGCTCGACGCCGGGGTAGTGGGCCGCAAACTCAAAAATGGCCCGGCGGGTACTGGGGCTGATGATGGTGGGCGTAACTAGGGCAATGGTGCCGGTGGTAGCCGCCAGGCGGGCCCGCACCTGCTTGTCGAGTTCGGCAGCGGTGGCCTTGGTTTTGTTGATGGCGAAATGCTCCAAGCGACCGCCGTCGTAGAGGCTCAGCACAGCAGCCTGGGCACGGGCCGAAAGGCCGCCGCGGGTGATGGGCGACTCGGGGTTGCCTTCGAGCTTAATGGGCCGACCCTCGCGGGTTTTCACCAGCACGGCGTTGTAGTCGGAGCCGTTGAAGTACGTGGAGGCGTAAAAGTTGGGAATGCTAGGGTCAACTTCCTCGGGCTTCACGAGGTACGGAATGGCCTTGCGCACCGGCTTTTCGCAGGAAGCGAGCGTAGCGGCAGCCACACCAAAGCCCATGAGCTTGAGGAAGTCGCGGCGCGGGGCCACCGACTCGTCGGTGGTGGCGTGCTTCTCCTTCACCGGCATGAACTCGGCAAACGCCGTCGCCATGAAGTCAGGCGTTTGTTCCAGTTCCTCAATTCCTTTCCAGTACTTCATCGTTGGTAGTCAGTGGTCGGTAATGGTGGGCAGTGGTTGCCAACTGCCTGTTCGGTATCAGGTATTTAATGTTGGGTATTCAGACCCATACACGATGTTCTTCAACACAAAAGCTAACGGCTAACAGCTAACAGCTACTAGCTAACTGCTTAAAACACCTAGTAGTGGCATTTCGAGCACTCGGTGCCGCCGTTCGACGACACGGTGAAGGGAGCACCGGCGTTTTTGGTATCGTGCAGCTTCACCAAGTTGTCGTAGTAGGCGTTGCCTTTAGTGGTGAGCGGCGTTTCGCGGTGGCAGTTGATGCACCAGCCCATCGTGAGAGCCGAATATTGGTACACCACTTCCATGTTTTGGATGGGACCGTGGCAGGTTTGGCACTGCAAGCCAGCCACCTGCGTGTGCTGCGAGTGGTTGAAGTACGCCAAATCGGGCAGGTTGTGGATGCGCACCCACTGAATGGGCTGCTTGCGCTCGATGGCGCGGTAAATTTTCTTGATTTCGGCCGACTCCGTTT
>JANXUO010000162.1 GCA_025356245.1 Hymenobacter sp. | reverse complement strand
CCACCAGGCAGTGCCGGTGCTGAATCGCGGCCCGCAAAACCGCACTTTTTTTTCCAATCGAAGGTCGCCAAATTGTGCCATTGGCCCAAAATTAATCCTGCCCACGCACTTGTGTGTACACGGTAGCTCGTCTGAGGAGGGGAGTTTGACCGCCTCCCCGTTCTCAACTCAACAGCACCCGCCTGGTGCCGCTGCCGCCGGAACCCCAGCCGCCGCCGGCCCGCACGAAAATCGCCCGAAGTGCGTCTGCTTGTCACCGTCAACCCGGAAATGACCCCCGTAGCGGGTGCGGCTCAGCATGTCGGCCGTGTTGCCGCAGACCGGCAGGGGGCGGCCGGTTTCGAATACGTGGTGCTCATCGAGTACGAAGCGGTTCGGGTCGTCGGCGGTGCCGAGGTAGGTGGCCACTTGGCCGTAGTCCTCGCAGCGGTCTTCGAGTGGCAGCTTAAAGGCCCGCACCGTGAGCGAGTAAAAGACGATGTTGCCGGTTTTGCGCTCAATTTCGGGGTTGTTCACCGTCAGCACCCGCTTGGCGGTGAGGCGGTAGTCGCGGATGCCCAGCTCGGCCAGCAGGCGGCGGAAATCTTCGATGTAGAGCGCCCCGCTCAGGCACTCGCCGTAGAGCACGGGGTCGTGGCGCAGGGCTTCGGGCACGCGGCGGTCGGCAAATACGTCGGCAATGTAGAGTTCGCCGCCGGGGCGCAGCACCCGAAAAATCTCGCGGTAGGTGGCGGCCTTGTCGGTGCTCAGGTTGAGCACGCAGTTCGACACCACGAGGTCGATGCTCTCATCGGCCAGGTTGGCCGAGTGCAGGTCTTCGATGAAGCCGTGGCGGAACTCGACGTTGGGCCGGGCGTAGCCGAAGGTGGCGGTGTGGGCGGCCACGTGGCGGCGGGCCACGGCGAGCTGCTCCTCCGTCATGTCCACGCCGATGACGCGGCCGTTTTCGCCCACCAGCTTCGAGAGCAAGTACACGTCGCGCCCGCTGCCCGAGCCCAAATCGAGCACCGTAATGCCGGCCACGGCATCGGGGATGCACACGCCGCAGCCGTAGTATTTGGCCAGTACCTCGTCTTCGAGCGTGGCCAGAATTTTTTTGTGCGCCGCCGGAATATCGTCGGTGCAGCAGGCGTTGGTTTTGAGGTCGGCGCTGGTTTGCAGCTGGTTGCCGTAGTAGTCCCGTACCTGGGTCTGAATGGTTTGCTCCATGATTGGGCGTTGATGGGGTGGGGCAGTGCCTGCTTGGGCGGGCCGCCGGCACCCGCTTCCGGGTTTACTTTTGATGTTATTCGAAGCCAAGTTACGGTGCTTGGCCCAAGCCCGGTTTTTTGAGCGGACTGTGAGGTCGTCAAAGTCGGTTTGCCATTGTCAAAGCCTGTTTTAGGTGTTTGGGTTTTTGGTGTTGGTTATTTGGAAACAGAGCAGGCAAAACCCAAAACCGAACACCCAAAACCAAACGCCCAACCCCCCAAAGCCCCCCCCCCGTGCCAATTCCCTTCACCCGTGCCCGTCTCACGCTGCTGCTCGTGCTCGCCGCCTCCCTCGGCCTGAGCCTGGTACTCATTGTGGGCCGGGTGCTGCTGACGGGGCACGGCCTGTTCATTTTCCTGGCCTGGAACCTGTTTCTGGCCCTCATTCCGTTCGGGTTGAGCACGTTGCTGGGCACGGCCGTGGGGCCGTTGCGGGCGCGGCTGCTGCTGCCGGTGGGCGCGGCGTGGCTGCTGTTTTTCCCCAACGCCCCCTACCTCATCACCGACCTTTTTCACCTGGAGCAGCGCCCCGGCGTGCCCCTTTGGTACGACCTGGCCCTCATCCTAAGCTGCGCCTGGAACGGCCTGATGCTGGCCTACGCCTCGCTGGCCGACATGCAGGAGCTGGTGCGCCAGCGCCTGGGCACGCTGGCCGGCTGGGCTTTTGCCACGCTGGCCCTGCTGCTCAGCAGCTTCGGGGTGTACCTGGGTCGCTACCTGCGCTTCAATTCCTGGGATGTGCTCAGCAACCCGCTCACGCTGTTTTTTGACATCCTCAACCGCCTGGCGCACCCCTTCGGCCACCCCCGTACCTGGGGCGTGACAGTGGTGTTCGGGGCATTTTTGCTGCTGGGTTACAGCACCGTGCGGGTGCTGGGCCGGGTGCGGGAGTAGCCCGAGCTTCGCTGAAACCCAGCCTCCCCAACCAATCGGCTTAGCGCGACTTATTTTTTCCTCGCGGAACTTCGCGTGAACAGCCGGCCGCGTTGTTGCTTTTGATGCCCGACCTTTTTTTTCTGTTTCTGATTTATGCACACCAACTATTATTTCCTGCGTCAGCTGGCCCCGGCCCTCACGGCCCAGCTGGCAGGCTTTCGGGTAGCTGTGTGCTTTTCGCAGGAGAAAGATGAATTGGTAATCGGCCTCGTGCAGGACCGACAGGAGTACTGGCTGAAGGCGCAGCTGGGGGCCAATTTTCCGGCCCTGGCCCTGCCCGAAACCTTCCAGCGCGCGCGCAGCAACTCCGTCGATTTGTTTCCGGCGCTGCTGGGGCAACAGGTCGAAACCGTGGTGGTCTGGCCCCACGACCGGGTGCTGCAAGTTAATTTCCGGAGCGGGGCGCGGCTGGTGTTCAAGCTTTACGGGCCGCGGCCCAACGCTATTTTTCGGCTGGCGCCGGAAGCTCCAACTCAGCTTTTTCAGCAAAAGCTGCTAGCCGATGCCGACTTGCGCCCGCAGGCCGCGCCGCCGTTGCCCGCGCCCGGCAAGCTGCCGCCTCCACTGGCCGACCTGCCCCTGCGCTACCTGCGCCTGCACGGCTACGACGCCGCCCCGCCCGAAGCCCGCCCCCGCCTCGTGCACCAGGTGCTGGCCCAACTCGAAACCCCGGCCCACTACTTCCTTATCCAGCTCGACGGCCGCACCCGCTTGAGCTTGCTGCCCTTGGGCGAGGTGCTGAAAACTTTTGCCGGTACCGAGCCCATTGCCGCTCTGCGTTATTTTGTGCCGCTGGCCCTGGGCCGGCGCGCCCTCGAAACCGAAGCCCGCCAGCTGCGCCTGGCCCTGGAGCGCCGCGCCGACGAGGCCACCACCGCGGCCGCCCACACCCGCAACCGCCTTCACGCCCTGGCCCACGAGGCCGGCTACCGCCACACCGCCGACCTCATCATGGCCAACCTGCACGCCATCGCCCCCGGCGCGGCCCAGGTAGAAGTGCTCGATTACCTCAGCAACGCGCCCAAAACAATCAAGCTCAAACCCACCGAAAAGCCCCAGCGCACCGCCGAAAACCTCTACCGCAAGGCCAAAAACCAGCAAATTGAGGAGCGCGAGCTCACCGCCCGCCTCGCCCGCCGCGAAGCCGATGCCTTCTTCGCCCTCGAACGCCTCGAAGAGCTCGACACCGACCCCGCCCTGGCCGAGCTGCGCGGCCTGCGCAACTGGCGCAAGCTCCACGGCCTCGACCCCGCGCAGGCGGCTGCCAAGGCCGGTGCCGAGCTGCCTTTCAAAGTGTTTGAAGACCGGGGTTTTACCATCCTGGTCGGCCGCAATGCCCAAAACAACGACCTGCTCACCCAGAAATATGCCCACAAAGACGACCTTTGGCTGCACGCCAAGGACGTATCGGGCTCGCACGTCGTCATCCGCCACCGGGCCGGGCAGGCCGTGCCTGCACCCGTGCTCGAACACGCCGCCCAGCTCGCCGCCTGGTACTCCAAACGCCAAAACGACTCGCTGTGCCCCGTGACGGTGACGCCCAAAAAGTTTGTACGCAAGCCCAAAGGCGCCCGCCCCGGCCAAGTAAAAGTGGAGCGCGAAGACGTAATGCTGGTGAAACCCGCTAATCCTTTCGAGCGGGAGTAGCGCGCATAGCGCGGGTTCCGTAAACCGCGCTACCGCAAAAAAACCCGCCCTGGCGAACCAGGACGGGCTTCTCGTTTCAGTGCGCGCGGGGAGATTCGAACTCCCACACCCGAAGGCACCACCCCCTCAAGATGGCGTGTCTACCAGTTTCACCACGTGCGCAGAAGACACTGAAATCGGTAACCCGGCCCGGAGGCCGCGCTTCGTTGAGGCCCGAAGCGGGTGCAAAGATAGCCGACGGCCCGCGTCCGGCCAATGCTTCGGCACTAAAATTCATCCGAAAGCCCGAAACAACCCGTAAACTTGCGGCCGGTGCGGCAGTATTTCAGCACCTAATCAGAATTTTATCCGTCGTGTATGACTCCTTTCAAGACCGCCGAAAAAAATTCGTTTTTTGGCCGCATGGCCGAAAGTATCACCAAGTTCTCGGGCTCCACCCCAGCGTTTTTGTCGGCCACAGGTATCGTACTGGTGTGGGCGCTCACCGGCCCGCTGTTTGGGTACTCCGAAACCTGGCAGCTCGTTATTAACACGGGTACTACCATCGTTACATTTCTGATGGTTTTTCTCATTCAACGCGCCCAAAACAAGGATTCGCTGGTGCTTCACCTCAAGCTCAACGAGCTGATTGCCGCCACCCAGGGCGCCAGCAACCGCCTCATCAACGCCCAGGATTTTTCGGAACACGAAATCGAAATCCTGCACGAGTTTTACTGCCTGCTGGCCCAAAAAGCCAAGCAGGATAATGACCTCGGCCAAACCCATTCGGTGGAAGAAGCCGACGATAACCACGCCGAAAAACTGGCCGCCCGGCTGCAGTAAGCAACGAATAAATAAGCGGGTGAGGCAACGAGCAAGGTTTCCCGCACCCATTGCCTCACCCGCCTATTTATTCGTTGAAACTACTGAGCCCGGACAAGCGGCGAGTCCACGACGTGCTCGGCGACGAACCAGACCTGTAACTCGTTGGTGCGCATGAGCTGGCTTACCACCAAGTCGTTGGTGCCGTCGTCACCGGCGTCATCAGCTTTTTTGGCGTACTCGTGGCAGTTTTTGAGCATGATTTGGTGGGCTTCAAGCAAGCGCGACACTTGCACCGGGGCCTCTTCGCGGTCGCGCGGCACACGGGGAATGCTGCTGAGCTCGGCCACGTCGTGGGCCATGGCCACGGCCACACCGCCCAAAATCTGGATGCGCTCGGCGATGGTGTCCACCAGCTCGGCCTGCTCCTCGTAGTGCTTATCGTAGAGCAGGTGCAGCTGGTAAAAAGTGGGGCCTACCACCTGCCAGTGGTGTTTTTTGTACATGTCGCGCAGCGTGATGGTGTCGGCCAGCAACTGGTTAAGCATGGTGACGCTGCTGAGGCGGGTGGGCTCGTCGAGACCAATGGGCAGGCGCTGGCTTACCGTGCCGAAGCGCTGGGTGGGGGCGGGGGCGTGCTGCTGCTGGTTTATTTGCGGCTGGATGTTGACAGCTTTGTTCGTTTGGCCGTTGGCCGGGGCTTTGGGAGCTGTAGCCTTAGCGGCAGCGGGCTTGGCGGCGGCTTTGGGCGCAGCTTTTTTGGTGGGAGTGGGAGCAGCCATTGAGAACAAAATTTAGGTGAAAAAAACAGCAGCGGCCGCTGAATAACGGCCCAACCACCATTTTCGGGGATGGCTTGTTTAACGCAAAGCCAGTCCGAGGGTTGACCCCCGGAACGGCCTTTATTGCCGGTTAGTCGTACTTTGCCCACCGATTCTCACCGTTTTGCGCCCACTGTTGCCGCCTGCATGGAAATCTCCGATTTACACCCCGAAGAACACCTCGGCAGCTCGGCGCTGCTGCAAGACATTGTGATTGGCCTCTCGGATGGCCTCACCGTGCCGTTTGCGCTGGCGGCGGGCCTAAGTGGGGCCGTCGCGGCCTCGGGCTCGGGGCTGGTGATTACGGCGGGCTTGGCCGAAATTGTGGCTGGCAGCATTGCCATGGGCCTCGGCGGCTACCTGGCGGGCCGCACCGAAGTTGAGCACTACGCCGCCGAGCTGGCCCGCGAGCGCCGCGAAGTGCAGGAAGTGCCCCACATCGAACGCGCGGAAGTGCAGGAGCTGCTGTCCGAAATGGGCCTTTCGGCCGAAACCAGCGCCCGCGCCACCGCCGAGCTCACCGCCGACCCCGAGCAGTGGGTGAAATTTATGATGAAGTACGAGTTGGGCCTCGAAACGCCCGACCCCCGGCAAGCCCCCAAGAGTGCCGTCACCATCAGCCTGGCCTACGCCGTGGGCGGGCTGGTGCCGCTGAGTGCCTACTTCTTCACGGCCACGCCCGCTGCGGGCCTGGCCTGGTCGGCGGCAATTACGCTGGTTTGCCTGCTGTTCTTTGGTTACTTCAAAGCCCGCCTGACGGGGCAGCCGCCCCTGGCCGGTGCGCTGCGCATGGCCGTAATTGGGGCGCTGGCCGCCGTTGCCGCCTTTGGGGTAGCACGGGCTGTTACGGGGTAGGTAGGGATGGGAGTTTTGGGTGTTCGGTGTTGGGACGGGACTGGACTGAACACCGAATACCCAACACCGAATACCCAACACCGAATACCCAACACCGAATACCCAACACCGAATACCCAACACCGAATACCCAACACCGAATACCCAACACCGAATACCCAACACC
>JANXUO010000143.1 GCA_025356245.1 Hymenobacter sp. | reverse complement strand
GGTAAAGATGCTTCGACGGGCTCAGCATGGCACTCAGGAGTAATTTTTGGTTAACTCAAACAGCTTCTCGGCTCAAAACGAAGAGACATTCCTCAAAACGGGTACCCGATGCCCAGATTAAACGTCGGGTTGTGCTCGCTGTCGCGGCCGAAGCGGCGGATGGCCCAGCGCTCGGCGGTGGGGGCGGTGGGGTCGTAGACCTTGGCGGCGGCGTCGAGGCGAATGATGAGGAAGGTGAAGTCGAAGCGCAGGCCGAAGCCGCTGCCTACGGCAATTTGTTGGGCGAAGGTGCCAAAGGCGAAGCGGGCGTCGTCGCGCTCGCGGCCTACGTCGCGGCTCAGGGCCCACACGTTGCCGTAGTCGGCAAAGACGGCGCCTTTCACGAAGGAATACACCGGGAAGCGGTACTCAAAGGAGCCTTCGAGCAGCAGCTCGCCGGGCTGCTCGGAAATGTAGTCGCGGCTGCCGTCGGCCAGGGTGGTGGTGAAGCCGCCGGTGCCCACGCGCCGGGGTTTCCAGGCCCGGATGGAGCTGGCCCCGCCGGCAAAAAAGTAGCGGTCGTAAGGCATGGTGTACACGCCTTCGGTGCGGGTGAGGGCGTGGGCCACGCCGCCATTGAGGCGGTACACGAAATAGGTTTGGGGCGAGAGCTTGTAGTAGCGGCGGTAATCGACGGCGAGCCGGGCAAAGTTGTACACGTTGAGCTTGAACCAGCCCTGGTTGCGATACAAGTCGCGGCTGAGGCCGCCCACCTCCACCTGCACCCGCAGGAAGTGCGCGTTGCGGGTCTGGTTGAAATCGTTGGAGTTGTAGAGCGACACGAAGCTCACGCTGGGCACGTAGAGCGACTGAAACGAGCGGAATAGCGGCGAGCCTTTGGCCTGCAGCTCGTCGAGGCGCTCTTGGTAGTCGGGCCGAATATTGCTGGGGTTCACCACGTTCATCACCACCGGCGAAAACACGTACTGGTGAAACGGCGAGGGCTGCCAGATGTAGTCGTAGCTGAACTCGACATTGGTGCGCGTGTACTGCGGACGCTGCACGTAGGTGCTGGCCAGCGAGAAGCGGGTGCGCGGGTTGTAGTTGGCAAAAAAGCGGTTGACGCGAAACGGCACCAGAAACTGCGGCAGCACCAGCGCCGCCGTGGCGCCAAACTGCACGGTGTAAATGTTGTCGCCGGTGCCGAAACCCGTGGTGCCCACCCGGTCAAACTGCCCCTCGATGCCCGCCCGCACGCCCAGCTCCAACACCTCGGCCCCGCCGAAGGGGTTGCGGCTTTTGAGGCGCACGTTCACGAAAGGCCCCGGCAGGTTGGCCACGTAGGTGCCACCAAACTCGGTGGTTTCCTGGTATTTTTTGGCGGGCGAAGCGTTGATGACGGCATCGAGCAGCCCCGTGGGCGCGGCCAGGGCTGTGAGCGAATCGAGCACCACCTTGCGGTAGTTCACGGTGTTGAAGCGGAACATGTCGAGGTCGGCGAGCTGGCGCTGGGTGCGCTGGGTGGCTGCCTGCGCGTAAAGCTGGCCAGGGCGCAGCATAATTTTGCGCACCAGAATGCGCGGGCTGTACGCCTGCCGGTACGCGGCAAACTGCACCGAGTCGAGCGTAACGGTGTCGGTGCGCACGGGACGGGAGCCAGGGCGGAGCCCCAGTGGCCCGCCGGTGCTCCGCAGGGTGTCGGCGGCGGCCACGGCCAGGGTGCGTTGGGCGTTGGCGTCGGTAATCATGCGCACCTGGCGCAGGCGGTACACGCGGTGGCGCTGGCCGGGGCCGGGGTTGGCGATGATGGTTTTGAGCCGCACCGTGAAGGGCGCAAAGCTGGTGTCGGCCTCCAGGGTGATGTAGGCCTGGCGGAAATCGTAGTAACCCTGGTTTTTGAGCAGCGCTTCGAGGCGGCTGCGCTCCTGACCAATCAGCTCCTCGTTGTAGCGCTCGCCCACTTTCAGGGGCGAGGCGCTTTGGCCGGCGGCCACCACCCGCGCCACGGCCGAGTCGGGAATTTGGTGCGTGAGCTGGCTGTAGGCAAAGGGCCGGCCTTCGGCGATGCGGTAGAGCACCGTGGCGCGGCGGTAAAACTTGGCGCGGTCGGCCGAGTCGGAGCGGCCGGGGTCGAGCTTTTTGAAGAAGCGGGCCAGCAGGCTGCGGCGGTAGCGGCCGGTGTCGGTGGCCGTGGCCCGGCCCCGGAAGTAGCCGTGGGTGTGCAGGTAAGTCGTCATCTGCTCCGTCGAGGTGCGGGTCAGGGCCGAGTCGTAAATCACGGGGGCTTCGCCGAGGCGCATCACGGCGTTGCCCTTGTCCAGCGCCAGCTGCTTGCGGGTGATGCGCCGCTCGCGCACCGTGAGCAGCTGGCCCAGGCGGGCCGAGTCGGTGCCGGCGGCCGTCATCTTCACGTTAAATTTTTGCCGGATGCGCTGCATCCTCTTTTTGATGCCCGCCGAGTCGTAAAACGAGTACCCGAGCTGGTAAATGGCCAGCTTCGGCAGCGGAAAGCGGGTGTTGGCCTTTTGCCGGGCCAGGGCCAGCAGCGCGTCGCGGTCGGCGGTGGGCAGGCTGGTGCCCGCCAGCTCCAC
>JANXUO010000135.1 GCA_025356245.1 Hymenobacter sp. | reverse complement strand
GAGCGCGGCGGCAAGCGCGTCACGTTGACACTGCCATCGCCCGACGCCGCGCCGGCCCCCGCCGGCAAGCCAGAATGAGGAAATCCATGCCTATCCATCGCCGCGCACTTGCGCCCGTGCTGCTCGCCGTCCTGGCACTGGTGAGCGCATGCGGGACGCCAGCGAGCCGCTCGACCTACGACGAAAAGAACTACATGGACGGCGTTTCGAGCGACATGTCGGACTCGAACATGAGCAGCGGCGATGCTATGTCGTCGGGCACGGCTTCCGGTGCTTCGACCGATGCTATGAGCAGCGCCGAAGCTGGCAAAACCAAAATGGCCGACGGCAGCAAAACGAAGGTATCGGCTAACGGCGACATCAAAGTGAAAGATGCCGAAGGCAACATCACCAAAGTGGATGGCGACGACGGCACGGTGAAAATCAAGCCCAAAGACGAAGGCAAAACGAAAATCAAATAAGGAAACTGGTCGATTAAAATCCCGCGCTGGCAACGGTGCGGGATTTTTTTGCGTCTGTGCAGGCGTACTTCGCCTCTTGGTTTCGCGCAGCTGCCCGCCGGGCGGGCGCTGGTGCCGCCAGCCACTACTTGGCTTTCTGCCTTTCGTTTCATGCCGCAGCTTCGTTTTGTTTGGATGAGTGCGCTGCTGCTGGGGCTGTTAGGACGGGCCACGCAAGCCCAAACCATCCGCGTGAGCGGCAGTGTGTCGGCGGCGGCTACGCGGCAGCCGGTGCCCGGCGCCACGGTGCAGGTGCAGCGCACGCGGCGCGGGCTGCCCGCCTCGGCAACCGGCGAGTTTAGCATCGAAACCCTTTCGACGGATACGCTGCTGTTTCGGGCCATCGGGTTCAAATCGCAGCGGCTGCCGCTGGGCGGCACCGGCCTCTCGGCCCTGATTGTCCAAATTCGGCTGGTACGCGACAGTGTGCAGCTCGGTGAGGTGCGCGTCAGCGGCGACCGGCCCGACCGGGCGGCCATCAACCGTGCTCTGCGCAACCTGCGCCGCCCCGCCCCGCCCGTGGTGAGCCAGGTGAAGCGCCCCCCCAAGCCCAAGCCTCTGTGTGCCGTGGACAGCAGCGCCCCCAAGGCCCCCGTGCCCACCCTCATGAGCCCCGTAAGCCTGCTGTACGAGCAGTTTTCGCGGGCCGGCCGCGAGCGCCGCAAAATGGAGGAAATACTCGCCGCCGACCGCGCCGAGAAAGCCCGGCAGGCCCAGGCCAAATACAACCAGGCGTTTAAGGACAATAAAGGCTACGAGCCCTAACCCCAGCCGCCCCAGCCGCGTAAGTCCACCCCATGAGGATTGGCTACCCCTGCGTAAACGAGGCAATGGATTGCAGCGCCGCCAACACCTTCCGGCTGGCCTCGTATTCCGAAGAGCGACTGCTGGCGGCCGTAGCGGCCAACCTGGCCTGCGTGCGCCGTCTGCTGGAATGGAACGTGGCGCAGGGGCTGCTGTTTTTTCGGCTGGGCTCGGGCATTGTCCCCTTTGGTTCACACGCCGTCAACACCTTTGCCTGGCAGCAGCATTTTGCAGCCGACTTCCGCCAGATTGGCGACTACATCAAGGCCAACAACCTGCGGGTCAGTTTTCACCCCGACCAGTTTGTGGTGCTGAATTCGCCCAGCGCTGACATTGTGCGGCGCAGCATCGAGGAGTTGGTTTACCAGGGCTCTATGTTCGATTTGATGGGCCTGGACAGCACCGCCAAGCTGCAAATTCACGTGGGCGGGCTCTACAACGACCGTGAGTTGGCCCTCAGTCGCTTTGCGACGGTGTTTGATATGCTGCCCGCGGCGGTAAATCGCCGCGTGGTGGTCGAGAACGACGACCGGCTTTTCCCGCTGCGCGACTGCCTGCGCCTGCACGCGCTTACCGGCGTGCCCATTCTTTTCGATAATTTCCACCACGAGTGCCTGAACCACGGCGAGCCCATGCCCGAGGCCCTGCGCCTCGCCGCCGGCACCTGGCACCCTACCCGCGACGGGGTCCCGATGATGGATTACAGCTCGCAAGCTCCCGACGAGCGCAAAGGCAAACACGCCGCCTCGCTGGTAGAAACACAGTTCCGACAGTTCCTCGAAAACCTACACGGGCTGGATTTCGACATCATGCTGGAAATAAAAGACAAGGAGGCCAGTGCGTTGCGGGCATTGGACATTTTGCGCGAGCACCGGCTGGTGCCCGCCGCTCCCAGCGGCCCCGCGCCACCCCTCACTTTGCCTCCCGACCCCAGCGCGCCAGCAGCCAAAGCTGCCCGACGACGCCCCCAAACGGTAAGCCCAGCCGGCAACGTCTGAGCACTTGAATCTTCACCCCAAAAACTCACCCCCCAATTCTTCTATGGACCATCTTCTTGCCACCGTATCGGCCCTCAAAAACGGCCTCACCAGCTTGCCCCTGGGCTCGGCTATGGACAACACAGAAACCTGGCAGCAGCAATTCCTGCAAAGCGGCCGCCCCGAACTGCAAGACATTGCCCGCGAAATCGGCAACCTGCAATCGCTGCTCACCAGCGGCGTTATGGCCCCGGCCACCATCGGCCGCTCCCTCCAAATTTTGGGCGACCAAACCGGCCAGGCTGCCCAGCACGCCGCCCCCGAAATCAAAAAGCCGCTCACCGAATTGGCCGATTCGCTCCGTCGCCACGCGGCCGACCTGCTGGCGCACGCCGCAAAAGCGAAGCGCTGATTTTTTGCTTTTTCTGAATTTTAGTTGCTGCTGCCACGCCGTTGGTGGCGGGCTTTGCCCGTTGCCAACGGCGTGGCGGCTTCGCTTGCTACCGCCGCACGTTGCTGCTGCGGCTGCGCCGGTCGCGGGCCGGTACCACGTCCGACGACTCGCGACGCACCCGGCTGGGCACCACGCCCTGCTCGCGCACATCGGGCACCGCAGTCGGCGACGACTCGGGCGTGGACGCGCCGTTGAAGCCACCCTCGGGCAGCAACTGGCTGGGTTGGGCGTCGCGGTTGGTGGGGGTGCGCTGCACCGTGGGCGGCCCCTGAATGGTGCTTTGGTTGAGCGCCGGGTTCACCGGCGGCACCGTGGTTTGCCCCTGGCTGCCGCCCCGCATCGGGGCCGAAGGGTCGAGCGGAATGGTTTGGGCCTGCACCGTGGCAGCCGCGCAAAACGAGAAGACAAAAGCGGCGAGCGTTTTCATAATAAAGTGGATTGAGGTGAACTATTAGAACCAAAAAACCGGCTGCTTCGCTAACGAAACAACCGGCTCCAGCCTTGTGGGCCAGCACGAACCCGGATTACATCTCCGATTTCGTTTTCATCTTGCTGCCTTTGGCATTGGACTTCATGCGGCGGCCTGAGTTCATCGAGCCCGTACGGGCGGGAGTGCCAGTACCGGTGGACATCCGGTCGCGGTTGTTCCCGATGTTGGAGCCGTCGGGGGTGGTGGTGGTTTGGGTGTTGGTGCGGTCGCTCATGGTGCCACCGCGGGGCATTTCGCGGCCGGAGCCGTTTTGCATAGTGCCGGTGCCGTTTTGCATGGTGCCAGTACCATTGCCGTTTTGCATCGTGCCGGTGCCAGTGCCATTTTGCATCGTACCGGTTCCGGTGCTACCAGGCATTGAGCCAGTGGTTGTTTGAGCCGAAGCCGTGGCGGTTGCGCCCAACATCAGGGCTGCAGCGAAGATTTTACCAAGGGTTTTCATAGGGAAAGAGGTTAAGGGTGAGTGAGGGCAATCCTTTTACAGATGGTGAACAAGCGGGCCTGGCTTTCGCCAGCCAACCCGTTGTTTACCAAGCCTCCTAACGACGCGCGGGTATAAAAGTTCGCTGGCTTGGGGGGCGCCTTCGCTACCAGAAACCTTCCGGCAGTTGGTCCGCAGTTGGTTTTCAAGCCCCAATAGCAGCCCGCCGCCCTGCTTGAAAAATTTCTTGATAAAGCCATAATGAGCGGTTGAGCGCCTCTTGGTCGTGCGCTGAATTACGGCTGTTGAGCAAGTTATTTTAGCAGCTGGCGCAAGCACTTGCGGCAGTACGAATCCATTCCCGGCAATTACTGGAGCGCTGGTGGGCTGCCAGCAAATCCCCGCGCGGGCACGGGCCGTAAGGGCGCGGGGTTTCCCTTGCTCCTACCTTTGAGGCGGTGTTCGGCCCCGTGGCGGCAGGCACCCACCCTGCTATGGAAACTCATTTGGGAACCGATGTGGCCCACGCCGCCGCGCTGCTT
>JANXUO010000007.1 GCA_025356245.1 Hymenobacter sp. | reverse complement strand
CTGCTTGCCTTTGGGGGTGTACACCGCAATCTTGGGCACCTTTTCCAGCTTCATCACGTCCATGTTGGCGTTTTCGTCGGCTATCTCGCTCAGGATGCCGGTGTACTGGGCCTCGCTGATGACCTGAAAGCTGACGCCCCGCACGGCCAGCTCTTTCTCGGCGTCGGGCCGGGCATCGAAGGCAAACGACCCGCCCCGGTAGTTGAGCAGCCAATCGACGGGCACCTCGCGTTGTAAAAGCCAAAAGGCTACGCCGTAGGCCTTGAGGTGTTCCTTCTGGGTGTTGTCCATCGGAATGAACACGTGGTTAGCACGGGCCGCCAGCGCGGGCAGGGCCAGCAGCAAGGTCAAAATAAGTTGCTTGATGCGCATGGAGAGCTTGTCAATATAAGTTGAAGTTACGGCCGGGGGCCGAACTTTGCGGGTAGCGTCAAGCCTTTGCTGCCACTGGAGGGGCGCGTAATGCCCCAAAACGGCCGCCCTACGTCATCACGTGCCAAGCAAAGGCTTGGCGCTACCTCATGAATCAGCTAGAAAACATCTTCGAGGCCCTGCGTTCCATCAAGGGCAATTTGCTGCGCACCATTCTTACGGCGCTCATCGTCAGCATTGGGCTGTTTGCGCTCGTGGGCATCCTTACGGGCATCGACGCCATGAAAAACTCCTTGTCGGAAACTTTTGCCAGCCTGGGGGCCAACTCGTTCGTCATCAAAGCCAAAGGCTACACCAACCGGTTTCGCAACGGCGGCCGGGTCGAGAAGCAGTACCCGCCCGTATCGTTTTTGCAGGCCAAGCAGTTCAAGGCCCAGATGCGGGGCGAGGCCGAGGTGGGCCTCTCGGCCTACATTGCCGGGGCGGTGGAGGTGAAGGCCAACGGCCAAAAAACCAACCCCAACATGCAGGTGGTGGCCGGCGACGAAAACTACCTCCGCATCCAGGGCTACAACCTGGCCCAGGGCCGCAGCTTCTCGCAGGCCGAGCTCGGTAGCGGGGCCAATGTGCTGATTGTGGGCGACGAAATCCGGCAGAAGCTCTTCCCGCGCCAAAGCCCGGTGGGGCAGTACGTAACGGCCCTCGGCCGCCGCCTGCTGGTGGTGGGCCTGCTCGAAAAAAGCGGGGCCACGATGGGCGGCGGCGGGGCCGACCGCATTGCCTTCCTGCCCCTCGAAACCGGCAACCAGCTGCCCCGCCAACGCGCCCTCACCTACGACATCAAAACGGCCACCACCCGCGCCGAAACCCTCAATTACCTCATGGGCCAGGCCACCGGGGCCATGCGCGCCGTGCGCCACGACCGCGTGGGCCAGGAAGATTCCTTCGAGGTCGAAAGCTCCGAATCCCTGGCCAAAGACCTGGACTCGCTGAGCGGCAAGATGAAGATTGGCGGCGGCCTTATCGCCTTTATCACCCTACTCGGGGCCAGCATCGCGCTGATGAACATCATGCTGGTGTCCGTCACCGAGCGCACCCGCGAGATTGGCATCCGCAAGGCCATGGGTGCTACTTCGCGGCAAATCAAGCAGCAGTTTTTGACGGAGGCCATCGTGATTTGCCTGCTGGGCGGGGCTTTCGGCATCCTGCTCGGCGTGGCCGGCGGCAACGGCGTGGCGCTGCTCATCGGCGCGGGCTCGTTCTACGTGCCCTGGCTGTGGATGCTGTTGGGCTTGGTCATCTGCGTGACGGTGGGGCTGGCCTCGGGCTATTACCCGGCGAGCAAGGCGGCGGCGCTGGACCCGATTGAGAGCCTGCGCTACGAGTAGACCGCAGATTGTAAAGGATTTAACGGATGGAACGGATACGCCGCTGCGCGGCTGACTACTTTTTTTGGGGGGTGCTGGGGGCGTTGCTGGGTGGGGGAGGGGCTTGGGGGCAAGGCATTGGCCGGGCGGTGGTGTACCCGGTGCCGACAACGGGCGAAGCAAGCCGGTTTCGGGTGCCGCAGGTGCGGCTGGCCGATGCGGCGGCGGCGCGGCGCATCAACCGGGTGCTGCTGAGCAATGCGTTGCTGGGTAGTGGGCAGAGCCTAGGGAGCAAAGTCAGCCCTGCGCAATGGCTTCGCCAAGCGGCGCTGAACTGCTGCTACAACCCCGACGCCCACGCCTGGGAAGCGGCTGGTAACGGCCTTACCGGCAGCAACTACCACGTACTGCTCAACCGAGGTGGGTTGCTCTCGTTGAGCATCACGCGGCAGTCCAACGGCAGCAGCTACGCTTGCGCAACCGACTTTCTCACCTTCGACCTGCACACCGGCCGGCGGCTCTTCCTAGCCGATGTGGTGGCCGACCCGCCGCGGCAGTTGGCCCGCCGCCTGCAAGCCGCCGTCAGCCGTCGCCTACGCAGTGAGTTGGCCGAAGCAGTAAGTAACTATGGCAACGACTCCGCCCGAATTGCCTACGTGGCCCAACGCTTCCAACTCGAAACCTGGGACACCACCCCCCAAACCGGCCTGCGCCTGGATACCGCCAATGGGGCCGAGGCTAACTTTAATGACTTCGCCCTGGCCCCCAACGCGCTGCTCTTGTTTTACGCCCCTGAAATGCAACGAATAGAGGGCGACCCTCAACCCGGTGCCACCTACGTTTTTCCCTACGGGCGCATCCAACCGCGAAAGCTACTGCTGCCCGTGGCCCAGGCGGCGTTGCGGAAGCGGCGGCCCCGCTAGCCCGGCAGTTATCCATTTGTGCAAACTACATTTGTGCAATGGCAGCATCTTCGGTCACTATCAATCAGCGGTTTGCTACGCTCATTCACGTTCTCAACCTGACCAAGAGCAGCTTCGCGCAGTCGCTCGACAAAACGCCGAGCGTGGTGCAGCACCTCATCGACGGCCGCAACAAACCGGGCTACGACCTGCTCTGCCGCGTGTTTGAGGTGTACCCGAATGTGTCGCGCGACTGGCTGATTCTCGGGCGCGGGCCGATGTTGCTGGGGAGCGAAGCGCCAACGGCTCCGGCATCGTCGGCACCTCCGCCGCCTGCTCCCGCCCCCGAACTGCCGCTCTACGCGCCGGAAACCACGGCGCGGCCAGACGCAGCCAACGAAGCGGCGGGAGCCGTCGTGCCCGCCGCGGCAGCCCCCGAAATCGGGGTTGCGGCCCCGCCCGTGGTGCTCCCCGAGCCGTTATTTGTCGCCTCCGAAAACCCCCGTCCGGCGCAGCCCCGCCTAGCCCCCGACGCCCCGTTGCGACCCGTGGACATTGCGGCGGTGCTGGCCGCTGCCTCGGCCAAGGCCAGTCGCCCGGCCGAGGCAGCGGCGGAAGTGGTTGCGTCAGCCCCAGCCGCGGCCATATTAGCCACCGCGCCCGGCGCGGCCGAAGCCTTTGTGGCGGCGCTCCAGGTGCAGCAGCTCCAACACCAGCTGGCCCTGGCCGAGCTGCGCAACCAGCACCTGCTGGAGCAGCAGGGAATGCTGCGCGAAATGCTGGAGCTGGCGAAGCGCGGGCTAGGCTAGGATGCCCACCTCCTCCGCTTCCATCAGCCCGGCGGGGGTTAGCTCGGTGAGGCGCAGGGTTTTCAGCTCGCCCACCAGCAGCGGGTCGTACTTCACAGCCACCCGGATGTAGTTGGGCGTGAAGCCCTCCATGCGGCCGTCGGGGCCGAGGTCATCTTCAAAAAGCACCTCGGTTTCGAGGCCGGTATGGGCGGCGTAAAAGGCCCGCTTCTTCTTTTCGGAGAGGCTGCGCAACTGCGTCACGCGCTCCTGCCGGACGCGCTCGGGCACCCGGCCGGGCAGGGTGGGGGCCAGCGTATCGGGCCGCTCTGAGTACGGAAAAACGTGCAAGTAGCTGATGGATAGCTCATTGAGGTAGTGGTAGGTGTCGAGAAAGTCGGCCTCGGTTTCGCCGGGGAAGCCCACAATCACATCCACCCCGATGCAGGCGTGGGGCATCAGTGCCTTGATGCGGGCCACGCGGCCGGCGTAGAGGTCGCGGCGGTAGCGGCGGCGCATGAGGCCCAGGATTTTGTCGGAGCCGCTTTGCAGCGGGATGTGGAAGTGCGGCATGAACCGCTGCGAGGCCGCCACGGCGGTTAAAATTTCGTCCGTCAGCAAGTTGGGCTCGCAGCTGCTGATGCGGTAGCGCGGAATTTGGCTGTGCTGGTCGAGGGCTAGCACGAGGTCAGTAAAGGTTTCGCGGCGCTCGCGGGCGGGGCCTTGCAAACCAAAATCGCCGAGGTTGACGCCCGTCAACACCACTTCCTGCACGCCGGTGGCGGCCAGCTTGGCCACTCGCTCCAGCACGCTTTGCACCGAGCCGGAGCGGCTGCCACCCCGCGCCAGCGGAATGGTGCAAAACGAGCAGGAATAATCGCAGCCATCCTGCACTTTGAGGAAAGTACGGGTGCGGTCGCCGAAGGAATGGGCGGGCACAAAATCGGTGGCCGCGGCTATGGGCGAGGCGTACACGTGCGCCGGTTGGCCCGTTTCCGGCCGCTTAAAATCGGCCAGAATCTCGACCAGCTGAAACTTCTCGGCAGCCCCTAACACGGCGCTCACCCCCGGTATGTTGGCAATTTCGGCGGGCTTGAGCTGGGCGTAGCAGCCCACAATGGCCACGTAAGCCAACGGGTTGTGCTTCAGGGCCTGCTGCACCACTTTGCGGCACTTGCGGTCGGCGTGGTCGGTGACGGAGCAGGTGTTGATGACGTACAAATCGGCGCCCGCCTCGAAGGCAACCTTCGCGAAGCCCCGCTCCTCAAACTGGCGGCCAATGGCCGAGGTCTCGGAGAAATTCAGCTTGCAGCCGAGGGTGTAGAAGGCAACGGATTGGGGGTGGGGCATGGCCGTACAAAGGTACGAATTGATGGATTGGCGGGGAAGGGAGCGAATATCCGACACTACTCAACGTCTAAAAATAACCTCAGTAAAGGCTCGAATTAGGTGGCAAAAATCATTGCCAAAAAATACATATCTTGCACCCGCAAAATCAACCCGTCTTTTATGACAAACGCTTCTACCCCCCCCCCGCCTAAGGCAGATTTTTCTGACGCTGCTGGTTCTGCTGGTTGTGGGCACCCGTACTTTTGCTAACGGCCAGGGCCGTGGGCAAGGCCCCCAGCACCACCTGTTTCGTTGCGCCAACGGTGACGTATGGGCTTGGGGTAGCAATGCCACCGGCCAGTTGGCCGAAGACCCCAATGCCCTACCCGACCAGCTTACACCCAAGCCCATTGCGAACCTAACCGATATAATCGCCACCGCCGTATCGGCAGAAACGAGCTACGCGCTGCAAAGCAATGGCATTCTGCTTGGTTGGGGCGGTAACAGCCGCGGCGAACTGGGCATTGGTTTTACCGGCAGCCCCATGTGGATTTTTTGGCGGC
This sequence comes from Hymenobacter sp., assembly GCA_025356245.1. Taxonomy (GTDB): domain Bacteria; phylum Bacteroidota; class Bacteroidia; order Cytophagales; family Hymenobacteraceae; genus Hymenobacter. The sequence continues at coordinate 1,545 of JANXUO010000007.1, read as the reverse complement.
CCAACAACCTTACCCACGTGGTTGCCGTCGCGGCGGGCGACCATCATGTGGTGGCCCTGCGCGACGACGGTACCGTGTGGGCCTGGGGTGCCAACGACCAAGGCCAACTCGGCGACGGCACCACCAACGACAGCGCCGACCCCGTGCCGGTTATTGACCGCGCCACGGGACGCCCTCTGATTCATATTCAATCGGTGGCCAGCGCCGGCGACCATACCCTGGCAACGGGTGGCGGCCGGGTGTATAGTTGGGGCAGCAACGGCAGTGGTGAGTTGGGCACGGGTTCGGGCGCAGCTTTTGAACCACTGGCGGAGCAAGTAACGGGCTGGCCAAACCTGGCCGGCGCAATAGCAGTTGGGGCTTTCCATTGTCTAATCCTCAACGGTAGTGGCGACATATATTCTTGGGGCGATAATTCTCAGGGTCAGCTCGGGGATGGCAGTGGTGCTAATCAGCCCTTGCCGGTGCGGGTACCGGGCCTGCTTTCCGGCAAGGAAGCCATTGCCAACCGATACCTTGCCTGCACCCGCTACAGCAGTTTACTCGGGCTTCGGTATGGCCTAGGCGACACGTATGTGTGGGGCGACAATACCAACGGCGAATTGGGCATTTGCGGCCCGGCGCAGGAGCCAATGCCGGTACGAGGCCATCGTTTTGCTAGTAGTGTTCTGCCCGTAGGTGAGGGCACCGTATTTCGGGCCACCGACCAAAGCGGGAGCGTCTTTACCTGGGGCGGCCCCGAGTACGTAGGCTACTCCCCGTCCCCTTTTGCCCAAACCCCGAGCGGCGGCTCGTGCCAGCCTACGGCGCTGGAAATATGCCAGGGGGCACCCACCCAACCACTACAATGCATCCAGGCAGTGCAGCAGAATGCCGGCGCTACCTACGATGCCGCCAACCACCTCGGCCCCGGGGCTGCCCCCACCGACATTGGCTATTATGGTGTCACCACCACCATAGACGCCAACACCTTTGGCTACGGCGGCCGGGTAATCTTCGACGGCCAGTACCGGGTGCGCGGCACGGTGCGCCTCATCAACGGCAACTTCGAAATGCGACCGGGCACCATCTTCTACGTCGATGGCTTGAGCGGGCAAACCCTGCCCAGTACGATTAGCGACCCTTACTACGACCGAAGCACCTTCGTGCGGGTCGAGCAAGCCACGCTGCTCATGCGCGGTGCCCGCATGCTGGCCTCCTGCGACCGCGCCTGGGGTGGCTTGCAGCTACGCAACAACGGCCGGTTGCGTACGGAGATGGATGCCGCTACGGAGCTGCGCTGTGGCTTTAGCGACGCTTTTTTTGCCGTTGATGCTTCTATCTACGATTTTACCAACGGAAACGCTCCCAACGCCTGCGAATATTACCTCAACCAGACCGACTTTATAGACAATTTGCAGGGCATTCGCGATTGGTTTCGTAGGGGAGCCGCACGGGCCGGCGAAGGCGTGCATTACTGCACATTCACCACGGCCTTCCCGACGGTAAAATTCCCCTTTAACCACGAAACGGCTGATGCAGCGGGCGTCCGGCACTACGATTACC
>JANXUO010000678.1 GCA_025356245.1 Hymenobacter sp. | reverse complement strand
TTTTGCCGGGCCTGGAGGTCGTTCACGCCGGCCATGCGGGGCTTGGGTTGCAGGCCGTAGTTTTTGCGGTCCTGGTCGTCGCCCAGCTCGGCACCTTCGCGGTAGCCCAGGCCGGGGAGGTAGCCCGAGTTGAGGAAGGTGCCGTTGTACACGAGGTCGGTGTTGGAGCCCGCGTTGGGGAAGCCGCGCTCCTGGTAAAACAGGTCCATGCGCAGGAGCAGGGAGTCGCCGGGGGCCAGGGGGCGGGCCAGGCGGTAGAGGCGCAGGCCGAAGGTGCTGTCGTTGAGGGCCAGCGTGGCCTGGCCGGGGGTGCCCAGGGCCAGGGCCCGCACCTGCGGGTGCTGCTCCACGGGCAGGTTAACAATTACCGTGTCGAGGGGCCGGGCGTGCTTATTTACCAGCGTGAACGTACCCCGAAACCGCACGGCGCGGGTGCTGGGGAAAATGTCGGTATTCAGGCTCACGGCCGTGATGCGGGGCTGGGGCACATCTTTGAAATGGCGGTACTGCTTCTCGTAAGCCACCTGGGCCTTTTCCTGCTGCTTGGGCGTGCGGTACTCGTTGAGGACGTTGGTGTTGTAGAAGATGTAGCCGCCCGCGCCCAGGCTGATGAGCAGGCCCAGCACTAGCGCCGTGCTGCTGCCCGCGCCCCAGCGGCGGCGGGCCTCAACGAGGCGGCCGGTGGTGTCGGTGCCGCGCACCCACAGCAAGTTGGCAATCAACACCATCAACACGGCCACGCCCAGCCAGAGCAGCTTCGTCCACCAGAAGGCGGGCAGGAAATGGCCGAAGCCGTTCATGGCCGAATATTGGCCGGGCGTGGGGGCGCCGCCGAAGCCAAAGAGCCGGTGGTCGAGGCCCATCTGGCTGCGAAACAGGTTGGCCACGTAGTAAGCCACCACCACGAAGAAGCCCAGGTACTTGTTGTTTACCAGCACTTGGGTGAGCATGGCCAGTACGCACATCAGCAGCAAAAACGGCAGCTGGTAGAGGAAAAGCGTTTGGAGGTACACCCCGATTTCGTAGCGGAAGTAGCCTTTGAAAGTTTGGATGAGCAGCCCGCAGCCCATCACCAGGGCCAGCAGCACCACCTGCACCAGGCCCAGGGCGGCCAGCTTGCTCAGGAAGGGCACCCAGCTGGGCACGGGCACGGCGTCGGCAATCTGGGCCACGCCGGCTTGCCGTTCGCGCCACACCAACTCGCCGCTGTAAAAGATGATGATGGCCAGGAAGAAGAAAAAGAACGAGCCAAACGAGGCTTTCAGCACCTCGCTGGTGATGGGAAACGTGGGCGTGTCGAACGTCTTGCCCACCTGCGAAGCCGTGGCCAGCAAGAAGATAACCCCCGCCCCGGCAATGGCCGCGAAGTAGCGGTTGCGCACAATGCCGCGAAATTCCAGCTTGGTGAGGCTCCACCACTGCTGCCGGCTCATGGCCCCCGAGAATACCTGCGTCACGCGGGGCAGCCGCAGGCCGCCGCTGCTGGCCGGCACGGCGGTTTCGGCCGCGGCTAGGCGGGCTGCAGCGGCAGCCTTGCGGCTTAGTTTGACGGGCTTATCCGAAGCGAAAGCCGAAAACCGGAACCGGGCGTAGCACAGGCCCAGCAGCCCGAGGCCCAGGCCCAGCCACACGGCCCGGTTGAGGAGGATAAAGGTGGAGAGCGTCAGCAGTTTGGTGTTTTTCTCGGCGGCCGTCCAGTAGCGGGTCGTCAGCTCGATGGCTCCAATGCCAAAGGCATCGAGGGCAGCCACGAGGTGCTCGTTCTTCAAATCGGCGAGGTAGGAACTGGCCACCAGGTAGGCCACCAGCAGCAGCACCGCCCCGATGTAGGTGCTGAGAATGTTGCGGGTAAGGGTGGCCAGCACGAAGAAAATGGCCCCCGTGAAGAACAAATTCGGCAGCACCAGCACCACGTAGGGCCACACGTAGGTGCCCGCCGGGGCCGCGGCCAGAAACCGGTCGGCCTGCACCCAGGGCATAACGCCGGCCAGCGCCGCCCCCACCCCGATGCCGCTAAACACCAGCACGGCAATCAAATAAGAGCCCAGAAACCGCCCGCCCAGGTACCCCAGCTTGCTAATGGGCGTGGTGTAAAACAACGGATGGGTGCGGTACTCAAAATCGCGGTACACGGGGTTGCCCATCAGCGAGGAGGCGATGATGATGCCAAAAACGCTGAGGATGGTGGTGATGATGTTGAGCGAATACGGCGCGTTGATTTTCACCGTTTGCCCATCGCCGC
>JANXUO010000670.1 GCA_025356245.1 Hymenobacter sp. | reverse complement strand
CAGCGCGTTAAAAACGCGTGCCAGCCGACTTTCTAAACAGCTTCGTTGCTTGTTGCTTATTGGTGGTTTCTGGGCGGTTTTTGAGGCACTAACGCAACAAGCAACGAGAAGCAACCTGAAACACAAGATGCTCGAATTGCCCGCGTAACGGCAGTTATTAACTGCCGTTACGCGATGGCTTAAACCCCAACGGGGTTTCGGAGCAAAGCCGGGGGTTGGCGAAGCCTACCCCCGGTCGCAAACACCGAAACGGCCGAACCCCAACGGGGTTTCGTAGCTTTGGAACCACTGACGCACAACGTCAAAGCTATGGAATCCCGTGGGGATTCGGCCGCCGTGGGGGTCCGCAACCGGGGGTGTGCGCTTCGCGCCAACCCCCGGCTTTGCTACGAAACCCCGTGGGGGTTTGGGGCACTGCCTAACGTCAGTAACTTATTCGACTACGTGGCCCTGGCCGGGGGCAGCGGGGCGGCGGCCGTGCGGCGTGTGCGGGCACCGCCACGGCGCGTCCGGCCAGGAATAAAGGGCTTCCGGGCACCTCCACGGTGCGGCCTGACTGCCATAAAGTTCTTTCTGGTGCCTCTGCGGTGCATTCAGTTTGCCATAAAGTTCTTCCCGGCACTCATAAAGTGCTTCCGGGGAAGAAACCTTGCGCGGGGGGAAGAAACCTTGCGCGGCGGGGAAGAAACCTTGCGCGGGGCGTAACCCCCAACCCCCCACCCCCGCACTCCATACGCCCCATCCGACGCTTCGGCAACTTCCGTTTGCGCCCGCCTGCCCCGGCCCGCCACCTTTGAGGCACTCCACTGCCCCAACGCCCCGGCCCCATGAAAAACCTGCTCCTCCCGCTGCTCGCCGCCCTGCTGCTGCCCGCCCTTACATCGGCCCAAACGGCCCCCGAAACTCATCAATCCACCACCTCAGCCACCCGCCTCAGCGGCACGGTGCGCGACAGCCACGGCGCGGCGCTGCCGGGCGTGAACGTGTTCGTGAAGGGCACCTTCGACGGCGCGACCACCGACTCGCTGGGGCGCTTCGGCTTTGGCACCCGCGCCACCGGCAGCGGGGCGCTCGTGGTGAGTTTGATGGGCTACCAGCCCTTCGAAACCGTGGTGGCCCTGGGCCACGGCGCGGTGCTGCTGCCGGCCCTGCGCCTGAAGGAAAACCGCGCCCAGCTCGGCGATGTGGTGGTGACGGCCGGGGCCTTCGAGGCCAGCGACGAAAAGCACTCGGCCGCCCTCAAGCCCCTCGATATTGTGACCACGGCCGGGGCGCTGGGCGACATCACCGGGGCCCTCAACGCCCTGCCCGGCACCACGCGCAACCCCGAAAGCGGCCAGCTGTTCGTGCGCGGCGGGGCGGCCAACGAAACCAAAACCTACCTCGACGGCCTGCCCGTGCAAAGCCCCTACGGTGGCTCGGTGCCCGGCTCGGTGCCGGCGCGGGGGCGGTTTTCGCCGTTTTTGTTCAAGGGCCTGGTGTTTAGCACCGGTGGCTACTCGGCCGAGTACGGGCAGGCCCTGAGCGCCGTGGTGAACCTGCAAACCACCGACCTGGCCCCCCAAACCGAAACCGGCCTCTCGCTGATGTCGGTGGGCGGCTCGGCGTCGCACACCCGGCGCTGGGCGCGTACCTCGGCGACGCTCACCGCCGACTATATCAACCTGAGCCCGTACTTCCGTTTGGTGCCCCAAAGTTTTGGCTGGGTGAAGGCCCCGCAGAGTGCGGGCGGCTCCCTCAGCCTGCGCCGCCGCACGGGCCAGTGGGGGATGCTGAAACTGTACGGCACCGCCAGCCAGCAGCGCCTGGCCCTGCGCCAGCCCGACGCCGACCCCGCCTTCGCCGCCGGCCGCCCCGTGGGCCTGACCAACGCCAACTACTACCTCAACACCACCTACCGCAGCCCCCTGCGCCGCGGCTGGAGCCTGAGCACCGGCCTGGCCCTCACCCGCGACGACCAAACCGCTCGCCCCGACGTGCAAACCGTGCGCGATGTGGAGCAGTCGGCCGTGGCCCGCCTCGTGCTCACCAACGAC